>CAIYQA010000504.1 GCA_903928175.1 uncultured Spartobacteria bacterium
ATCTCACTGCTTCAAACGATCCACGTTCGCGCATAACGCGCCTCTTCGTGAACCGCCGTGGTACGGAACCGTACGCCCGGTGGTGTGGGAGGACGGCGGGGGCAACCCCGCCTCCTACCCGATCGCAAACGCTCCCCTTTTTACTTTTCCTTTCCTTTTGCAAAAACGGGTGAATATTTTGGACATATATGAAACGCCTTTTCCTTTCTCTCGCCGCTGTTCTTGCCCTGGGTTCCCTTGCCTCTGCCGACGAATGGCTCACCGACTACGCGAAGGCGCTGGCCCAGGCCAAAGCGGAAAACAAACCGGTGCTCATCGATTTCACCGGCTCCGACTGGTGTGGCTGGTGCATGAAACTCGACCGCGAAGTGTTCAGCTTGGGGGATTTCAAGAACTACGCCGCCCAGAAACTGGTTCTGCTCAAGATCGATTTTCCCCGGGGCAGGGCTCTTCCCGCTGCGGAAAAGGCGCAGAACGAAAAACTGGCCAGCCAGTATAGAATCCAAGGTTTTCCCACCATCGTGGTTTTGAAATCGGACGGCTCCAAAGCGGGCGAACTCGGGTATCTGCCGGGCGGTCCCAAGGCGTTTATCTCCGAACTCGAAAAGGTGACGCCCAAAAAGTAGCGCCCGGCCGACCGGGGAAGAGACAAGCATTGGGTGAGGTGTTTTCCTAGGGGCGAAAGCCGCTCCGTGGGGTTGCCTGTGCCCGCTCCTGTGGATTGGGCTCGGAGTGGGCGTGATCTCGGGGGTGGGCGTGATCTCGGGAGTGGGCGTGATCTCGGGAGTGGGCGTGGTCTCAACAGCAGGGTCATATCTCATTAACACCGGGCTTTAGCCCGGTGAACCTCCGCGCATTTGCGAAAAGCCGTTTCAACGGCTTATCCCGAGGCTCTTTTGGAAAAGGAAGCCGTTGAAACGGCTGGCATCCCCGCTTGGGGCATGCACCGGGCTAAAGCCCGGTGTCAATGAGAGCACTCCACTCGAGGCACGCACGGGTGAGCGTGGTCTCGGGAGTGGGGCGTGGTCTCGGGTGGAAGTGGATTGGAAGGTTGCCAACGGTTTTCTGCCTGGCAGCGAAAGAGAAACTTACGCCTGTGGGCCAATAGCATTAGAAATTGCGTTGCCCCCGGCCTTGAAAAAGGTAAAATCCCCGGGCGTCAGGCAGATTGTTCAATCCTCATGAAGCGATATAAAACCTATCTCATTTTTGGCCCCCCCGGCAGCGGCAAAGGAACCCAGGGAACCACGCTCGGTTCGCTTCCCCAATTTTTTCACTGCGCCTGTGGAGATGTGTTTCGCTCGCTGGATACCCGGACGGAACTCGGCCAGGCTTTTATCTACTTTTCCGGCAAGGGGGAACTCGTTCCCGATGATCTCACGATCCAACTCTGGAAAGTGCGGATCAACGATTGTGTGCGCTCCCACCATTTCAAGCCCGAACTGGCCGCACTGGTGCTCGACGGCATTCCCCGGAACGTCCGTCAGGCGGAAATCATGCAGGACATGATCGATGTGCGCAAAGTGTTCCACCTCCATTGTGCGGATCGCGAGGCGCTCGTCAAACGTCTCCAGCGGCGGGCGCTCAAGGACAACCGGCTCGACGACGCCAATGAAGAGGTGATCCGCGAACGCCTGGCCACCTACGAAGCCCTTTCCAAGCCGCTCCTGGAATTTTACGGCGAGAAGCTCATCCATACCATCGACGCCACCCAAACGCCGGTGAAAGTGCTCGGCGAAATCATCAACGCCATTAATCAGGAAGGTTGAGAGAGGAAGAAGTTGAGAGTTGAGAGAAGACCGGTTGCAGGCGTCTTCTCTCTCAACTCTCAACTCTTAACTCTCAACTCTCAACTTCCTCCCACCCCATGCGTATCCTTTTTCTCGGAACCGGCGATGTCGGCTTGCCCGCCCTGCGCTGGCTCTTGCGCGAGCACGAGGTGGTGGCCGTGGTGGCGCAGCCGGATAAACCGGTGGGCCGCAAACAGGAACTCACCCCGCCTCCCACCAAGCGCCTAGCGCTCGAACACGGGATCCCCGTGTTGCAGCCCCGGCGCATCCGCGAACCGGACGCCGTGGCCGAACTGGCGGCGCTCCAACCCGATGTGATCGTCGTGATGGCTTACGGGCAGATCCTCCCCAAATCCCTGCTCGACCTGCCCCGGCTGGCCTGCCTGAACCTGCACGCCTCGTTGCTTCCGGCACACCGGGGGGCCGCGCCGATCCAGGCCTCGATTCTGGCGGGCGACCGCGAGAGCGGCATTGCCGTGATGTGGATGGACGAGGGGCTCGACACCGGGGACATTTTGCTCCTGCGCCCGTTGCGAATCCGGCGGCGGGAAACCGGCGGCACGTTGCATGACCGGCTGGCCGAGCTTGCTCCCGAAGCGCTCGCCGAGGCGATGGGGCTGCTCGCGCGCGGCGCGGCTCCGCGTATTCCGCAGGACGCCACCCGGGCAACCTACGCCGCCAAGCTTTCGCGCGAGAGCGGAGTGATCGATTGGCGCGCCCCGGCCCGAGCTATCGACCGGCAAGTGCGCGCGATGAATCCGTGGCCCGCCTCCTCCACGTTGCTGCCCGATCCCGCCGGAGCGGCTCCGCGCAAATTAAAGATATTTTCGGTCATCCCGTTCCGCCATGCGACCGGAGAACCGGGAACCGTGTTGCGCGTGGACAAGCGCGGGCTTTTGGTTGCCGCGGGCGAGGGGGCTGTTTTGCTCCGCGACGTGCAACTTGAAGGCAAACGCAGGATGCCCATCCGTGATTTTCTCCCGGGCCACCCCATCGCGCTCGGGACGCGGTTGGGATGACGCGCTTGAACGCCTCATCTTTACCCGCGCCTTTACTCCAAATCCCGCTTCAAGTCTTTTGAAAACCACCGCCCAACTCCAAGCCCACGTAAAGGCCCTCCTCGCCTGCAACCGCTGTCCCGCCATGCACAAGCCGGTCATTTCCGGCGCGCCGGTGTTAAGCAAAGTGCTCCTGGTGGGCCAGGCGCCCGGCGTGAAGGAGCCGATCCTCGGACGCCCGTTTGCGTGGACCGCGGGCAAAACGCTCTTTCGCTGGTTTTCCGAGCAATGCGGAGTGGACGAAGCCGCTTTCCGCAGGACGGTGTACATGGCCGCCGTGTGTCGCTGTTTTCCCGGCAAAAACGCGCAGGGCGGCGACCGGGTTCCCGCTCCGGTCGAGATCGCCGAGTGTGGCGGCTGGCTGGATAGCGAACTGCGCATCCTGAAACCGGAGTTGGTGATCCCGGTGGGTAAACTGGCCATCGCCCAATTCCTCCCCGTTGGACCGCTGGTGGAGATGATTGGGAAAAGCTATCGCGCCGAGCGCGCCGGGGTCGCGTTCGACCTTGTGCCGCTTCCGCATCCCAGCGGAGCCTCCCCCTGGCACCGCACCGAACCGGGCCGCAGTTTGTTGCACCAAGCGCTGGGCAAGATCGCCCAAAATCCGGCGTGGAAGCAAAGAATTTCAGGCTAGACCAGTTTCGGTTTAATTTGTCGCATTCCTCTCGCCCCGAAGGGGCTGAGTAAACGAGCCCAGGGCAGCGCCCTGGGGGTATGCGTGTGAGAGAGCCGTGCCCTGCAAGGGCACTGGGAAACGCTCGTGCTCAATCCG
>CAIYQA010000505.1 GCA_903928175.1 uncultured Spartobacteria bacterium
CCCTTGGGCTGTTTTCCTCTGCGCTTTCAGCGCGCCTGGAGCCGCGCGGGGTCGGCATGGGCACTGCCGCTGCCCTTGGGCTGTTTTCCTCTGCGCTTTCAGCGCGTTGAAAGCCAACAGAAAAGTTATCTAGTGAATGCAAATAGGCGCATTCGCATTAGTTCCCAGCCCCATGCTCCGCTCGATTATTGATTTTTCACTTAAAAACAAGTTCCTCGTCCTGCTGGCGACGCTGGCGCTTGTGTTCGGCGGCATCTACGCCCTGCGCAACATTCCGCTGGATGCGATTCCCGACCTCTCGGACACGCAGGTCATCATCTACACCGAGTGGCCGGGGCAAGCTCCGCAGATTATCCAGGACCAGGTAACTTATCCGATCTCCACCAAAATGCTTTCGGTGCCGAATGCCAAGGTGGTGCGTGGCTATTCGTTTTACGGGTTCTCGTTTGTGTATGTGATTTTCGCGGACGGCACCGATCCTTACTGGGCTCGCAGTCGCGTGCTCGAATACCTCAGCTCGCTTTCCTCGCGTCTGCCCAAGAATGTCTCTCCATCGCTGGGCCCTGATGCCACCGGCGTTGGCTGGGCGTTCATGTATTCGATCAACTCGAAGCAGCGCGACTTGTCGGAACTGCGCTCGTTGCAGGACTGGTATCTCAAATACCAGCTCAATTCTGTGGAAGGCGTTGCCGAGGTGGCCTCCATCGGCGGCTTCGTCAAGCAGTATCAAGTCACCGTCGATCCGACCAAGCTGCGCGCCTACAACATCCCGATCTCCGAGGTCAGCCGCGCCATCGAACGCAGCAACGGTGAGGTGGGCGGGCGTTCCATCGAGATGGCGGAGAAAGAATTCATCCTGCGGGTGCGCGGCTACATCGAGAAGATCGACGATCTGCAAAAAGTCGCGGTGGGGGTGGGGGCTAATGGCACGCCGATCCTGCTCGGCGACGTGGCGAATATCCAACTCGGCCCGGATATGCGGCGCGGGATAGCGGAGTGGAACGGCGAGGGCGAAACGGTGGGGGGTATTGTGGTGGTGCGCTACGGGGCCAACGCGAAAGAGGTGATCAGCAATGTGAAAAAGCGGCTGGACGAGGCGATGAAAGGGTTGCCGCCCGATGTCACCTACTCCGTGGCTTATGACCGCACCGCCCTCATCGACCGCGCGGTGAAAACGCTGGAAGAAAAGCTCGTGGAGGAGAGCCTCGTCGTCGCGCTGGTCTGCATCCTTTTCCTGCTCCATTTCCGCAGTGCGCTGGTGGCGATCCTCATCCTCCCTGTGGCCGTGCTGATCTCTTTCATTGTGATGTACGGCCAGGGACTCAGCTCCAACATCATGTCGCTGGGCGGCATCGCCATTGCCATCGGCGCGATGGTGGATGCCGTCATCATCATGATCGAGAACGCCCACAAGCACATCGAGCGCGATGGCGGAAAGAAACCGCACTGGGAAATCATCCGCGACGCGAGCGTGGAAGTCGGGCCGACGCTCTTTTACTCGCTCCTCGTCATCACGATTTCCTTTGTGCCAGTGTTCGCGCTGCAAGCGCAGGAAGGGCGGATGTTCAAGCCGCTCGCGTTTACAAAGACCTACTCCATGGCGGCGGCGGCGCTGCTCTCGATTACGCTGGCGCCGATTTTGATGGGCTATTTCATCCGGGGCAAAATGATTCCCGAGGAAAAGAACCCGATCAACCGGATGCTCATCTGGCTTTACCATCCGGTGATAGACTGGGTGATCCGCTTCCGCTGGGCGGTCCTCGCGGCGGCGGTGGCGATTGTGGCCTGGGTGTTTTTCCCGTGGAACGCACTCGTTACCAACCATCTCCCGGAAGGTTCCATGAGAACGCTGGCGGCGACTGTCGGCAAGGCGTTCCCATTCCAGAACCTCGGCTCCGAGTTCATGCCGCCGCTTTACGAGGGCGACCTGCTGTACATGCCGACCACCTTCCCCGGCATCTCGCCCACCAAGGCCCGCGAGATTCTTCAGCAGACAGACAAAATCATTAAGACCTTCCCGGAAGTGCATCATGTTTTCGGGAAAATCGGAAGGGCTGAGACCGCGACAGATCCCGCGCCGTTTGACATGGTGGAGACCACCATCATGCTCAGGGATGAGGCGGAGTGGCCCGTCGTGGACATCAAGGACCCTGACGGCAAGCTGCTTGCGCACCGGCGCCGCACGCCCGACGAGCTCACGAGCGCGATGAATGCCGCGATCCAGATTCCCGGCCTCAACAACGCCTGGACCATGCCCATCAAGACGCGCATCGACATGCTCGCGACCGGCATCAAGACGCCCGTGGGCATCAAGGTCGCCGGGCCGAACCTCGTGGAGTTGGAACGGATCGCAGAGCAGATCGAGACGATCATCCGCAAGGTTCCCGGAACGGCGAGCGTCTTTGCCGAGCGCGTGATGGGCGGCAACTACATCGAGTTCAACATCAACCGCGACCAGATCGCCCGGTACGGACTTTCCATCGCCGACGTGCAGGATGTGCTGGAAGTAGCCCTGGGCGGGATGCCGCTGACGACGACCGTGGAGGGGCTGGAACGCTACACCGTCAACCTGCGCTACGACCGCGACTACCGCGAGAATCTCGAAGCCTTGCGGGAGATCATCGTGCCTACGATGCAGGGCGCGCAAATTCCGCTGGGGCAACTCGCCACCATCAAGACTGTGCGCGCGCCGATGGGGGTCAAGAGCGAGGCTGCGGTGCCCAACGCCTGGATTTATGTGGATGTCAAAAACATCGACATCGGCACCTACGTCCAAAGGGCGCAACGGGCGGTCAACGAGGCGGTCGCCAACGGCATGTTGAAGCTCCCGAGCGGCTACAACATTTTCTGGAGCGGCCAGTATGAATATATGTTGCGGGCCAAGCAGCGCCTCATGGTTGTGATCCCGATCACGCTGCTGCTCATCGTCCTCATCATTTACCTGAACACGCAATCGGCGGTGAAAACCGCCATCGTCCTGCTTGCCGTGCCGTTCTCGCTCGTGGGGGCATTCTGGATGTTGTATCTCTTTGACTACAACCTGAGCGTGGCGGTGTGGATCGGCATCATTGCATTGGCCGGGCTGGATGCCGAGACCGGCGTGGTCATGCTGCTTTACCTCGACCTCGCTTACAATGAGTGGCGCGAATCCGGGAGGCTCAAAAGCAGGGTCGATCTGCGCGACGCCATTTACCACGGCGCGGTGAAACGCGTCCGCCCGAAGGCGATGACCGCCGCTGTCATCATCGCCGGCCTGGTCCCGATCCTTTGGAGCCACGGTGCGGGCGCCGACGTGATGAAACGCATCGCGACGCCGATGATCGGCGGGGTCGTTACTTCCACGCTCATGGAGCTGATTGTTTATCCCGCCATTTTCTACATCTGGCGGGGGCACCGGATGCAACGGGAGTGGAGACGCCAGGCAGCCCGATTCCCGGGGTGCAATTAAAAGTGGTGTAATGTGGAGACTTTGCATTCAGCGCCAACGGCGCGCACCCCATTACCAGCATGGGGCACCGCCCCATGTACCCGGAAAACAGGAGCAGGCCTGAAGGGCCGCACCATCCAACCGTGCAAAGGAATAGTGCGGGCCTACAGCCCACTTTCCTTCTTCGCGGTAAGTCCTTGGGCGTTGCCCAAGGCTGGTATAGCTAGCGCCGTTGGCGC
>CAIYQA010000506.1 GCA_903928175.1 uncultured Spartobacteria bacterium
CCACTGCACACAAGTCGTGGAGATGAGCGATCACGCCATCGATGCCGTGCGTCGCAAGAAGGATTCCTCCATCGCCCGCGCCGTGGACCTCGTCAAAACCGGCGAGGCGGAGGCCGTCGTTAGCGCCGGGCACACCGGCGCGTGCGTAGCGGCGACCACCATTCGGCTGCGCACGCTTCCCGGCATCGAACGGCCTGGGATCGCCGCCACGATGCCGACGGAAAAAAACCTGTTTGTCCTCATCGACGCCGGGGCCAACACCGAGCCCACGCCCGCCCAAATGATGCAAAACGCCATCATGGGCGCGGTCTATTCCCAGCACGTCCTCGGCTACACGAATCCCAGCGTGGGCATCATGTCCATCGGCACCGAAGACGAAAAAGGCAACGCGTTCACCCGCGAATCGTTCGAGTTGATCAAGGCCAGCGGCCTGAACTTCCGGGGCAATGTCGAAGGCCACGACCTGTTCCAAAACCCGGTGGAAGTCGTCGTCGCCGACGGGTTCACCGGCAACGTCGTCCTCAAAACCAGCGAAGCCATCGCCCACGCGATCTTCGGCTGGCTCAAGCACGAGATTTACAAAAGTCCCGTGCGCAAACTCGGCGCCCTTTTAGCCAAAGGCGCCTTCCAGAACATCCGCAAAAAAACCAGCGCCGACGAATACGGCGGCATGCCGCTGCTGGGCATTAACGGAGTCTGCATCATCGGTCACGGCGGCAGTTCGCCCATTGCCGTCAAAAACGCCATCCGCATGGCGGCGCAATCCATCTCCCACCAAGTGAATCCACATATTGTGGAGCACATCCAACGCTATAATGAACAAGCCGCAGCCTCGCACCACGCGCCTGCATAAGCCCAGGCGCACCGTCTCCATCATTGGCACGGGCAGTTACGTTCCGGAAAAAATCCTGACCAACGCGGATCTCGAAAAACTTGTCGATACCAACGACGAGTGGATCGTCAGCCGCACGGGGATCAAGGAGCGGCGCATCGCCGCGCCCGGTGAACACACCAGCGACATGGCGGCCAAGGCGGCCCGCGCCGCCATGGAAAAAGCGGGGGTCACTGCGGAGGAGATCGACATGATCATTGTCGGGACCATCACCCCGGACATGTCGTTCCCCAACACCGCGTGCCTCGTCCAGAAGCTCATCGGCAACAAGCGCGCCATCTGTTTCGATCTCTCCGCCGCCTGCTCCGGCTTCCTGTACGGGCTGGAAATCGCCCAGCAATTCATTTCCAGCCGCGCCTGCAATACCGTGCTCGTCATCGGGGCGGACAAACTGAGCGGTGTCGTGGATTGGACCGACCGCAACACCTGCGTCCTCTTCGGCGACGGCGCGGGCGCGGCCGTGCTGCGCCACCGGCCCGGCTCGCATGGCATCATCCACACCACGATGGGAGCGGACGGCGAGTTTGGCGAAATTCTCCACATGCCCGGAGGCGGCAGCCGCCTTCCCGTGACCAAGGAGAACATCGACGAGAAGCACAACACGATCAAAATGTCCGGCAAGGACGTGTACAAGCAGGCCGTGACCGCGATGGTGAACGCCGCCAACAATGCTTTGGAAACCGCCGGGTTGCAGACCAAGGATCTCGCCTGCGTCATTCCACACCAGGCCAACATGCGCATCATCGAAGCCATCGGCAGCCGCTTGGGCGTGGGCAGCGATCGCGTTTTCATCAACCTGCAACGCTACGGCAACACCAGCGCGGCGGCAGTCGCCATCGCTCTGGATGAAGCCAACCGTACCGGGCGCATGAAGCCCGACGACTTCATCCTGCTGGTGGTGTTCGGTGGCGGGTTGACCTGGGCCAGTTCGGTCATTCAATGGTAAAGGGGGCTGCCTTTGGGCCCGGTGTGAATTTCCTGTCGCGCACGTTCGACTGAACGATTAGACTCGGGTGCGAGTCTCACCTCCACGCCTCATGCTCATCGACACCCACGCCCATCTCGATTTCCCCGAATTTGAGGGAGAACTCGACGCCGTTGTGGCGCGGGCGGCACAAGCGGGCGTCACCCGCATCCTCACCATCGGCACCTCGCTCGCGAGCAGCCGCCAGGCGGTGGCAATCGCCGAAACCCACCCTGCTGTGTATGCCGCCATTGGCATTCATCCCGGGTCGGCCACGGAAGCCGGACCCGGCGACCTCGCCGCGTTGCGCGAGCTGGCCCGCTCCCCGCGCGTGGTCGCCGTCGGCGAAACCGGTCTCGATTATTACCGCCTGCCGGGGGTTGGGGATGCAGCGATAAAGGCGGCCCAGGCGGCGATTTTCCAGGGGCAGCTTGATCTTGCCGTGACCCGCGGCCTCAATGTCGTCATCCACCAGCGTGGCGATTGTCTGCAAGACACGCTCGCCCTCCTCGCTCCTTTCCAGGGCAAACTGCGCGCCGTGTTTCATTGTTTTGGCGGTTCTCCCGAAACCGCTGCGGCGCTGCTTGCGATGGGGCATCTCGTTTCCTTTACCGGCATCGTCACCTTTAAAAATGCCGGGCTCATGGGAGCGTGCGCGGCCTCTGTGCCCGACGGCTCTTACATGGTGGAAACCGATTGCCCTTATCTTGCACCCACCCCGTTCCGGGGCCAGCGCTGCGAACCGGCGCACACGCGCCCGGTCGCCGAAAAAATCGCCGCCTTGCGCAACCAGCCGCTGGAGCACATCGCCGCCATCACGACCGCCACCGCCGAAGCCTTTTTCCGGTTCCCCCGCTAAATGCACACCCCCGAACCGTTTGTTTTTCATGACCCCGCCGGAAAACGCTGGCCGCGGCTGCGCATCGTCGGCTTGTTCGTGGCGCTCGTGCTTTTTGTGGCGCTCACCGGGTTTATCCAATCTCTTTTTGTAAAACCCCAACTGCGCCTGCCTTCCACAGTGCGCCAGATCAAAGGGCAACTGCGCGCGATCCAGCAGCAAGCGCTGGCGCAGCCGAAATCCCTGGACTGGCAAAAGTTCACCAAACCCGGCGGCCGCCCTCCCACGCTGCCCGCCTCGCCCCCCAAAATCGTGCCGCCGCGCATCAAGGCCACCCAAGGAATCCGCGCCGCTTTTTTCACGGATTGGGACACGGAAAGCTTGCGTTCCCTGACCGAACACGCCTCGCAATTGACCCACCTTTGCCTGGAATGGGGAAGCATGATTGATGGCGAAGGCGGCCTCGTCTTTCAGGACATCTCCAAAGTGCAGCACGTCGCGTCCGCACAGGGTATTGTCCTCATGCCGATCTTGAGCAACCTGGTGGATCGCCAATGGCAGCCGGAAGCCGTGGAAGGTCTCGCCAATGGCCCCGCCGAACGGCGCGCCGCGTTCATCATCAAGCTGCTTGGCGCCGTGCAGGAGTCCAAGGCGGGCGGAATCATACTCAACTGGGAGCAACTCAACCCCGCCGACCGCGGAAACCTCGCCACCCTGATCGAACAAATCGCCAAGGGCCTCCACTCCATTGACAAGGAACTCTGGCTCGAGGTGCCGATGAACGAGGAAGTCAACACCTTCGACCTTGGCCGCCTCACCGGCACCGTGGACCGGTTTGTCGCGTCCCTCACCGACGAAACCTCCGACGACGAACCCGCCGGCACCATCGCCTCCCAGGACTGGTTTGAAGGGTGGCTCAAAGTCATCGAAGAATACGATTGCCCTGACCGTTGGATCGCCATCCTGGGCTCTTACGGATACGACTGGACCGAAGGGAAGCGGCGGGGCGAGGAAATCACTTTCTGCGATGCCATGAGCCGGGCTAGTTTCGCCGGGGTCCAAAGCATTGAAAGCGGACCTCCCGGCTACAACCCGATCTTCAGCTACCAGGATCCGGGCGGCAACCACACCGTTTGCTTTCTCGACGCCATCACCTTTTTGAACCAACTCCGCGCAGTCAAAGCCATGAACCTGGGCGGTATCGCCATTCAAAAACTCGGGGAAGAGGACCCGCAGATCTGGGATGTCCTGGCCCTGCGCGACGTCATGGAACCGGGCAAACCCGCCCTGGAACGCCTCCAAAAGATGCGCACTTCGGACTGCGTGACCAACGTCGGCCAAGGGGAGATCGTCACCGTGGATGACACGCGCGACGACGGCGTGCGCCTCATCAAAAAAGTCGACGGGCGCTACGCCTCCACCTACACCGCCGATTTCCCCACCTACCCCACCGTCTTCCACCAGGGCGCGGGTGACGAACACGCAATCACCCTCACGTTTGACGACGGCCCTGATCCCAAGTGGACCCCAAAAATCCTGGACCTCCTCAAACAACACAACATCAAGGCGACTTTCTTCGTCTTGGGCAGCCAGGCGGAAAACTACCCGGCGTTGATCCAGCGGATCGTCCAGGAAGGGCACGAGATCGGCAATCATACCTACACGCATCCCGATATTTCCAAGACGTCCAGAAAGCAGATCGAGCTCGAGCTCAATGCCACTCAATATTTGGTGGAAAGCATCACGGGGCGCAGAACGATCCTGTTCCGCCCCCCCTACAATGCCGATTCCAGCCCTTCGCGGCTCAAGGAAATCCTCCCCCTCAAGCAAGTCCAGGACGACTTGGGTTATCTCATCGTACTCGAAAATATCGACCCCGAGGACTGGGCGCGGCCAGGCGCGGCAGCCATCCTCAATCGCGTCAAGGAACAACGGGAACTCGGGAATATCGTCCTGCTGCATGACGCCGGAGGCGACCGCTCCCAAACCTTCGAGGCCCTGCCGGGCATCATCGACTACCTTGAAACGCGCGGCGACCGCATCGTCCCCCTCTCCGAACTTCTTCACATCCCCCGGGATGATCTGATGCCTTTTGCCAACAGCGCACAGCAGCCGTATGTGCGTATGATCACGGGGATCGGTTTTGCGATCTGGCATCGGGTGGAGCAAACCCTTTGGGCATTCATGATTGCCGCCACCGGCCTGGTCGTCTTGCGCGGGCTGATCGTCATTGTGCTCGCCGCTTTCCATCACCGGCGCAGCGAGGGCGCTTTTTCCGGCTCGGGGTTTGCACCGCCCGTCAGCGTCGTCATTGCAGCCTTCAACGAAGCCAAGGTCATTCAGAGCACCATCCATTCCGTGCTCGATACCGCTTACCGGGGCGAGATGGAGTTGGTGATCGTGGACGACGGTTCGACCGACGAGACTGCCGCCTTGGTGGAGCAGATCGCCGCCACCGAACCGCGCATCCGATTCCAACGCCAGCCCAACGGGGGAAAATCCGTGGCGCTGCGGACCGCGATGTCGCTCGTGGAGAACGAAATCATCGTCTTTCTGGATGCCGACACCCGGTTCGAGCGCGGCACCATTGGCGCGCTGGTGCGCCCCCTGGCCGACCCGGCCGTGGGAGCCGTTTCCGGGCATGCCAAGGTGGGCAATTTGCGCACGTTCATCGCCCGCTGCCAGGGGCTCGAATACACTTGCGGGTTCAATCTCGACCGCCGCGCCTACGCGTTGTGGAACTGCATTACCGTCGCCCCCGGGGCCGTCAGCGCCCTGCGGCGCAGCGCCCTGGATGAGGCGGGCGGCTTCAGCCTCGACACGCTGGCCGAAGACACCGACCTGACCCTTTGCCTGCACCGGGCGGGTTCGCGCGTCGCCTACGCCCATGATGCCGTGGCTTGGACCGAGGCGCCGGAGACGATGCGCTCGCTGGCCAAACAGCGGTTCCGCTGGGCGTTCGGCACGCTGCAATGCCTCTGGAAACATGCCGACCTCGTCTTCAACCCCGATCTGAAAGCGCTCGGCTGGTTTGCGCTGCCGAGCGTCTGGTTTTGCCAAATCGTGCTGGTCGCCATCACACCGGCCATTGATCTGGTGCTCATCTATTCCATTTTTCTCGGTGACTTCGCCGCGATGTGGATTTTCTTCCTCGCGTTTCTCGCCATGGACATGCTGCTGGCCGTCATTGCCTGTTCGCTGGATGACGAGCCGATCTCGAAAGCCTGGCGCATTATCCCGATGCGGCTCATCTACCGCCCGTTACTGAGCTGGGTAGTCTGGAGAGCAATCATCAAGGCCTTCAAGGGGGCGTGGGTGACCTGGGGTAAACTCGAACGCACCGCCAGCGTGGAGGTGAAAGTGCCATGAAAAAGAGCGTCGCTACGAGAGGGCAAGCCGGAGGAGTTTCTTTGCGATGGAGGTTGTCGCGACAGAGACGGTGGCTGACACTTCGGTCAGCGCCCGAAGCCAAAGGAGAATCTTTGCGATGGAGATTGTCACAGGGACTTTGTCACGTCTTTTTACGCGCTGAAAGCGCAAAGGAAAACAGCCCAGGGCAGAGCGAAGCGCCGCCCTGGGGTTGCGCATCA
>CAIYQA010000507.1 GCA_903928175.1 uncultured Spartobacteria bacterium
AAGCGCCTCACCCGGTGCCCAGACGGTGGCTCGCCAGGCTGAAGAGTTCCTTGTAAGGATAGGCGCTCGAAAAGAAGAGGCGGATGCGCCGGGTGTTGCGCACGATCACGGTTCCGATTTTGAGCAGCTTGAGCCGGATGGTCCCCACCTGCGCCTCGGCCTCCAGATCGGTCACCACGTAGCGCGGGTTGGGGCCTTTGTCGGTCACCTCGGCTTTGGCGATCACCTGGCGTTCGCGCGTCCATGTGCCTGCGTTTAAAACAACTCTCCCACCCGGTTCGGCACGGGTACGCCCACTTTCCGGTAAGCCGGGGGCAATGCGACCCGCCCTTGCGGCGTGCGCTTCAAATAACCTTGCATAATAAGGTAAGGCTCGTTGACTTCCTCCAGCGTCCCGGCCTCTTCACCGATGGCCACCGCCAGCGAATTCAGCCCCACCGGTCCGCCCTGGAATTTGTGGATCATTGCTTCCAGGATGCGCTTGTCCATTTCGTCAAATCCATCGGCGTCAATGTCGAGCATCGCCAGCGCCCGGTCGGCCACGTCGCGGGTCACACGGTTGGCGGCCTTCACCTGCGCGTAATCGCGCACCCAACGCAGCAGGTTGTTGGCGACCCGCGGGGTGCCGCGCGAACGGGCGGCGATCTCGAACGCCCCCTCCGCGTCGATCTCGATGTTGAGCAGCCGCGCGCTGCGCTGGAGGATTTGCTGCAATTCCTCAGCCACGTAGTAGTCGAGCCGGCACGCCATTCCAAAGCGGCTGCGCAACGGAGCGGAGATCATGCCCGAGCGGGTGGTGGCCCCGATCAAAGTGAACTTGGGCAGGTTCAGCCGCACGCTCCGGGCGTTGGGCCCTTGGTCGATGATGATGTCGAGCTTGTAATCCTCCATCGCCGGATACAGATATTCCTCGATGGCAGGCTGGAGCCGGTGGATTTCGTCGATAAAGAGAACGTCGCCGCGTTCCAGCGTGGTGAGCAGGCCCGCAAGATCGCCCGCTTTTTCAATGGTGGGGCCGCTGGTGCTCTTGATGTTGACGCTCATCGCGTTGGCGATGATGTAAGCAAGGGTGGTTTTGCCGAGCCCGGGCGGGCCGCTCAAAAGCACGTGGTCGAGCACGTCGCCGCGTTGCTGCGCGGCTTGAACCATCAGTTCAAGGCGTTCGCAGACCTTCTCCTGCCCGGCGAATTCGCTGAACATCGGCGGTCGCAGCGAGATGTCGAACGGGGTGTCAGGGGCGTCGAGGGTGCTGGTTACGAAGTTGTCGGCCACAGGGGGGATTCAAGTGCGGGTTGCGCCGGTTTGCAAATCGAAACGCAAGAAGTACGTGAAAAGGGACGGGGAAATGAATCAGGAAGCCAGGAACCCAGGAAAAGGAGCCCCTAGGAATCGGAACTGGCGCAGTCAGGTCAAATGGGTCATTGGAAATTGCTCCCGCAAAGGTCCCCTTTGCGAACCTATTCGGTCTCTTCCTCCCGCTCCTCCTGTCGGCAGGCTTCAAGCATCTGGTCGTGCATCGCTTCCTCCAGACCCTCGGAGATCAATTCCTCCCCCACGCTTTCGCCGCCATCGATCTCCGCCTGGTGCACTTGGTGCCCCAGCGTTGGCGCGACACCGTCGCATTCACTGATCGCCCCAACCATCTCACTGTCATCCCCGGTGAGGTTCGGCTCATGGTGGCCGCCGTGCAACTCCAGGAAAGCCCGCTTCCAATCTTGTTCGTTGGGCGTTTCGCGCCCGTCGATCATCGCTATCTCGCTCGCTCGCTGCCGCACCGTATCGGCGGAGGGTGTCCCCATTCCCTCACTATGGCTGAGAATTTTTCCCGAAACCGGCCGCGAGATTTTCATGATTACGAATACGCCTAGAACGGCCCTGTTTCAAGGGAGAGAAATGAAATAGCCCCGAAGTGTTCGGGCCGGGAATGGGGGGATCTCGCTTATCGCGCCCCGCCAAGCAAGGGCGCGCGCCTGAGATTCTCCGCAACCATTTGCCCCGCCACGAACAATCCCAAAATAGCGAGGCCAAAAACGGTGGACGGTTCCGGGGCCAACTGGGCTTGCATGCTCTCCGGAACTGCTCCCGGCAGGACGATCAAGTCCTGCATGGTCGGATTCACCGGTCGCAGGATATAGCCCGGATCCGCACTGTAATTGGACAGAATCGCGCTTTGGGAAGCCGCATTGATCTGCGCGATATCCGCAGCAAACGCTTGCTGGATTTCCGCGCTGGCACCTGAAACCGAAAACCGGTCGCTGCCCACCAAGGCTCCCACGGCCGTGCTGTTGTAAAGGGCGGCCCACATCGCCAGATTCAAGGCCGCACCCTCTGCAGCCGTGCTGATGGTCTGGTTCTTCTGCGCCCAGATGTAGGCGGCGTTTTCGATGCCGCCCGTCAGAGACCACGCTGCGGGGTTCATCCCGTATTTCGCTTGATCCAAGGTCAAAACATTATAAGCCGCCGGCCCGGGGGTAAGCAGGCCTCCCGGGCTCAGACAGAACGCGTTGAAATTCGCTCCATCGAGCGGATTGCTCATGTGCAACTGCCCTACATAAATGCCGGATTCGCTATGGGAACCGCCCACATAATCGGTGGGAAACGTGACTTGAATCCCCCCCGAACCGTCCGCCAAACCTGGGCCAACATAGGAATAATCGACGGATGCGCGGGCGTTCGCACTCAAGAGAACGGCAACTGCTAAAATTTTGAAAAAAGATTTCATAACTCTGGTCCCCTTTGGAAAGGCAGGGTTGCGTAAAAATACGCAATTTTTTACATTTGGTCAAAACATAATTATCAGATCGTTTTGAGGGGATGGCAGGCTCGAGTAGCCGAAGGGATCTGCTCAAAAAAGAAAAATACCGCTCCTTGCGTATTTACTCTGGAGCGGACGCATCCCGCCCTTGCTGGAAGATCAGGCGAATCACTTCCTCGATCGGGATTTCCTGCACGTTGATGTCGGTGACCCGGTAACGGGCCAGCACCGCCCGGCAGGTTTCGGCCACCCCGGCCCGGGGGACTTTAAGCAGTACGGAATGGTGCGTTTGCTCGGTGATTTCCCCAAACGCGGTGAAATCGCGCTCGGCGGCGTCTTCAAAAGTGAAATGGACGATTTTATGGGTGGAAAAACGGTCCACAATGGTGTTGAGGGGGCCGTCGAACATGATCCGGCCGTGGTCGATGATGATGACCCGGTGGCAGAGCTCCTTGATGTCCTGCATGTAATGGCTGGTGAGCATCGTGACGATGCGATGCCCGGCATTGTAATGCTGGAGGAATTCGCGGACTTTTTTGGCGCTCCCCACATCGAGACCGATGGTTGGCTCGTCCAGAAAAAGCACGCGCGGGGCGTGGAGGAGCGCGGCGATTAGCTCCATTTTCATCCGTTCGCCCAGGCTCAACTCCCGCACCATGACGTTGAGCTTGTCGTTGACCTCCAGCAACTCGGCAAGGCCGCCGACGATCCGGTTAAAATCCGCGCGCTCGATCCCGTAGATGGCGCGGTTGAGTTCGAGCGATTCCCGGGCGGGGAGGTCCCACCAGAGCGAGTTCTTTTGCCCCAAAAGCAGCGCGAACTGCCGTTTGAGCTCGTCTTTGCGCTCCCACGGGACGTGGCCCAGGACGCGCGCCTGCCCGCCGCTCGGGTTGAGCAGCCCGGAGAGCATTTTGAGGACCGTCGTCTTGCCCGCGCCGTTGGGACCGAGGAAACCGACCAACTCCCCTTCTTCAATGCTAAAGCTCACGCCATCGGCGGCGCGCGTTTCGTCGTATTTGCGGCTCACCAAACCTTTGACGGCTCCCCACAGCCCGGCCTCCTTGCGGTAGGTGCGGTACACTTTGGTCAGGTTGCGGGCTTCGATGGCGGGCATGGGCTAGGTCCCATAAGACCT
>CAIYQA010000508.1 GCA_903928175.1 uncultured Spartobacteria bacterium
CGTCCACTGACCCGCAGGCACCTCCCAGTCCAGACGGCCGTCGGGCGTGAGCCGGCTGGTCAGATCGACCACCTTCTCACGCGGCACGACGAATCCCGGGACAGTCAGGCCCGCGCGATCCGCCACGCTGTCGGCACGGACCCCGCGATCCTCCGGGCCAGCGTAAATACCGCCCTGGCGAAGGTAGGCGACCTTGGGTTCAAAGTTTTCCACGCATAAGCGATCCGAGAGATTGATCTCGGCAAGCTGAATACCGGGGTGACACGGAAACACAATCCGGTAATATCGGGAGATCACCGGTTCCACGCCACCCCCCAGGCCCACGCGCATCTCCGTAAGCCTTCCGGAAACGATGAAGTTGTCTATAGTCTTAAAAGTGCGGCCATCCTCGGAGACCTGCACCTCGCAGGAAGCGTAAACCGGAATATTCCCCGCGAGCATCAGGGATCGGGCTGGGTACGGTTCGGCGAACTCGATCTGAAGGAACGGCTTCTGGGGTGAGGGCGGCAGCGGTAGCGGCACCCGCGTCTCAGGGTTGCCGTCCAGGAGCTTGGTGCCGTCAAAACCCGGGGTGGCGGCACTGAGCTTCGGCCCCCGCTCGCGCATGCAGCTCGCCTCACCATTTGGAGAAGGAAACGCCAGCACCGCAATGTCACGGTAATAATTCAGATTCACCTTCGGCTTGGGGAACACCGACGAAAAGTGCGTGGGCCCGTGAACGGTTTGTTCGCTGGTGACAACCACCTGCATCCCCTGTTCGGGCGTGATCCACGGACCGCCGCTGCTGGACCAGCCTGCGCCATTGTGCAGGCCGATCTCGATGCCGATACGATTAGCTTCCTTTACCGCATAATTGACCATATCAAACCATTCGGGGGACGTGCATTTCACCGGCCCAGGTGGAATGCCTTGCGATACATTGAAGATATGCGCCCCCCCGAGCCCGGCCTTCTTCATGGCTTCGAGATCGGCCGTAATCCCTTCCTTGCTGATGTTGCCGTTCATCCAGTGCCACCAGGTCTGCGGCTTGGCGCTATCGGGCGGGTTGAGGAAACCCTGCTCCAAATCGCCCGCTACCGGCTTCGGGTTATTCTCCGCCGCCAACGAATGCCTCGCACACAGCAAAACACTTACGATCAAGCCCAATGTCATTTTTATCATTCTATAGAACATTCGTGTTTGTCTTGAATTCATGATTGGTTCATTTGTTGTGTATTGGTGATGAGACGCTTCCTGACTTCGCCTGCTTGTTGCTGGTCACCGCAATAGCTTGCAGCGAAGTCGGCGCGCACACCACCACATCGGCCTTGCGCGCCGCAGGCGTGACATCCCACGTCACCAACTTGCCATCTTTCACAGTGCCGGTGAGTATCGCACCTCCTTGCAAATGCAGTTTGAAGTCCACATCCCATTCCGCAGGCCAGGCCGGCAACAGGTAAATCTTGCCATTGCCTTCCTGGGCCAGCATCCGCTGCAACGCAATCGAGCCGGAACCGAAATGATCCCAGTCGGGAAGTCCGTCCGTTGCCGCATGCCCGGTCAATGGGAAACGCACCCGTTCCTGCGCGGCGCGGAAACGGTGAACCAACCCTTTGGCCGCTTCCTGGACATTCCCCGCGTACGCCCAGCCAATCTGGTCCTGAGTCCAGCAGACGCCGCCAAAAGTATTCGGGCTGTAGCGATGCCGCATCGTCCACTCCACGATGTCCGCCGTTCCCAGGGCCAATCCATAACAGCGGAAGGGAAACACCGGATAGATCTCGGCATTCTCGCCATTACTCTTTTTCTCCCATTTCTCCGCCGGCGCGATGGCTTGACGGCCCTCAATCATTTGCATCGGAACCTCGGGCATTTCGGCACGGAACCGTTTCCAGTTCGCCTGGTCCTCCGGGGTGCCGGCCTTCATTGTCAGCAACTGGTCCAGACAGAAGCGCAGGCCGGCCACGTCGGGCGACGAGTTGACCGTGATCCACCACGTCTCCAGCGCCTGGCCTGGATCAATACGGAGCTTGCCGTCGGGTCCGCGCAGATAGTGCTTGTCAAAGAAGAGAAGAATTTCACGGGCGAAGGGAACCAATCGCTCATCGCGGAACTTCGTATCGCCGGTGAAGTTGACGTAGTCGGCCATCATGGCCACTGTCTCGAGACCGCTGGTGAAGTAGTAAGAGTGGTAGTCGCCCTTGTAATTCTCCCCCGGCTTGGTTTTCGGCGGCAGGCCACCGCAACTTCCTGATAGGGGCGAGACATTTTCCCTGTAAAAGGCACCGTCGTGCCCGAAATGACTTTTTGTGAGCAGCTTGCGCATCTCCAGCACATTCCAGTAATGATCGAAGAAGGGCTTCATCAGATCGAAGTCGCCGCTCATCAGCAACGGCCAGTACATCAGGCGTTCGTTCTGGTGGGTGTACCGCGTGCCCCAGGGCCGGTAATCCATGTCGCTCAGATAGCTGCCATCCGCGAGCCGCACAAAGGAAGGTTTGAATTTTTTCATTTCCTGGGCCTCGCGTGCAGCCCCCTCCTCGGTCGCATGGCGGCTGGGATCCGATTTCATTTGCTGCGTGAAGAGTCCGCCATTGAAAAGCGTCTGAAATCGGCCCCGGCTCTGGGCGCCCATCGCAAAGCGGAAGAAGTTGTAACTCTGCGCAACCAGTGCGGCGCCATCCAACTCGTCGCGCTTTCCTTTGGCGTTGGCTTCGCCGTTGAACTTCTCACGGACCTCTGGCGGCACGGTTCGATCCGAAGCGATGATCCAGCCCCGATTCCAGAAGCTCTTCCACCACTCGCAATGCCGCTCCCAATCCTCCTGGAGGTTCATCGGCCGGCTGGCCGCCTGTTCGATCGACTGAACCCACTCGTTGACGTCGGGGGCTTTCATCGTCAGGGCATGGATTCGGAGGTCGAATTGGCGCCCCTGGCCCGAGAGCACCCCGTTGCTGACCGAAAGCTTTGTGCTTTCAAGTAGATTGCCGAACGTGTTGAACCGGTACGGATCGGGCGCAACCGTCGACAGGTCTTCAATATTGCAATATAATTTCATTTCCTGCCGGTAAAAGGTCCGGGTGCCAACGGCGTGGTACCACAGAATTTTGTTCCCGCGATCCAGTTTCAC
>CAIYQA010000509.1 GCA_903928175.1 uncultured Spartobacteria bacterium
GGGACGGCGGCGAAATCACAGAGCGAGTTCAAATCGTTCACACCCTTCCACGTTCGCTTCTGGTTCTTCATCAGGACTTTATGACGGACTCCACATCAGTTAACTGGACACCAGTGAATGGCTGTATTTCCCCGGCCTCCCCAGCCTCACTCCGCGCTGCCTGGCGGCCCTTACCCCGGCTTTGACACGTTCCGTGATCAACTCCCTCTCGAACTGTGCTACGGCGGCGAGGATGTTGATTTGGAGTTGAGCAGCCGGGTTTGTATTGGAAGTATCGATCCCCTGGCTCGGAGACACCAGTGCTACGTGGCACCTTTGCAATTCTGCAATGATATAGGCAAGTTGGCTGAGCGAGCGGGCCAACCTGTCCAGTTTATAGGTTAGAACCACGTCCACCTTGCCGGAATAAACCAGCTTCATGAGCTGCCCAAGACCCTCCCTGTCTTGCTTTGCGCCAGAAGCAACATCGGTGATCCATTGGACATCCGACCAGCGCCGAAGTTCGCAATAACGGCGGAGTTCGGATTGCTGGCTTTCGTGGGTTTGTTGGTCTGTGCTGACGCGAAGATAAACAGCGACTCTAGGTTGCATACTTATAATTAGAATCGCTGAAAATCATCCCCCAAACTATTGCGACGACTTTCTCTGAAGTGATCTCTCGATTTTCCACCGCTGAAAATCTGAAGGTTTTCAGCGGTTCTCGCAGCAATTTGATGTCTCTTGAAATATGAATTCATCCAATGTCCTGAACCTCGCTTGCTTGGTGAATAAGCCGTATTCCGCCCAGGTCCACAACGACTGCCAAATAATCGCCCTCATGGAGTCCGGCATCCTCTAACCATTTGCCGGATAGCCGGATGAATGGCACTTTGCTTGACCTGCCATTCCTGGCGATCCGCACCATGCTCCCGATTTTTATGATCCGTTTGTCTGAGCGGGATGCGCCCGCTTGCTGCGGCTGTTTGAGCACAGCGTTACTCATCTCCGATGTCCAGAACTGCCTCGGCAGATGCCCCCAATTCGCGCACTTCTACGCGCACTCCATATTCCCTCTCTGCCCAAGCGACGACGGCCTTCCGAGCTGGGATGTCGCATCGGGCACGGGCTCCGGGCTTTGCCAGAAACAATAGATGCGTAACGGTGAGAAGCTCGCTTTGGGCCATAAGGACCTTGAGAATATCCCGCTCGAACTCGCTGTTCTGATCCCGCAGATTCATCGCAATTTCTACCACGGTGCTACCGATGAGATAATCGAGGGCGAGATTTCCTCCGCAGATGGGTTTGTCGGAATAGTCCACGCAGAATTCCGCAAAGGCTCGTGACCGCAGTTCGGACTTGAATGCGCGGATGCCAAATCTCGCCGCTTCGGGATTGAGCATTGGATAAAACCGTGGCCAATCCGATACAAGTGTGCGAGCAATTCCAATGAACTTCTCGACCCGGCCATCTTCCACTTCAGATTCATCGGCGGGGTCGAGGTCGGGCATATTGGTTAGAATTTTCCGCAATCCAACCAAGATTCCGGCAAGCGGGATATGGTGTTACACGTTTCGCTTGTCTTTCGGTGATCCTCGCAGTTCTTCGAGCTTCCGAGCCGCGCCCTCATGGCCCTGCTTCGCTGCCTTCCTGAACCACTTGAGAGCCTCGCGCTTGTTCCTTTTGACGCCAACGCCGGTGAGAAAACATTCTCCCAGCTTAAACTGCCCCTCTGAGTCTCTGTGAGCAGCCGATTTTCGGAACCATTCGACGGCTTCTTGCTCATTCTTTTCGACACCGATGCCGTGCAGCAGGCAATTCCCCAGCTTGTTCTCTCCTTCGGAGTCATCCTGTTCGGCGGCTTTGCGATACCAGTAAACGGCCTCGCGTTCGTTCTTCTCCACTCCTCTGCCAGTTTCCAGAAACTCTCCCAAAGTAGTTTGTGCTATCCAATATTCTTGTTCCGCAGCTTTCCGAAACCAGTGGGCAGCTTCCCGCTCGTTCTTTTCCACTCCTGAGCCAAAAACCAAGAGCCATCCCAAATCGACTTGCGCCATGAAATCTCCCTGCTCGGCGGCTTTACGATACCAGTAAACAGCCTCTTGCTTGTCCTTCTCCACGCCTGTTTCAGCTAAATATTCTCCCATGAACCACTGCGCGACTGCAAATCCTTGTTCCGCAGCCTTCCGATACCATTTAGCTGCCTCTTGCTTGTTCTTCTTTAGACCTTCGCCGCTTTCCAGGCATACACCTAAATTGAACTGTGCAATTGCGAGCCCTTGCTTGACCGCTTTGCGGAACCATCGAATCGCTTCGCGTTTATTTGTTTTAATGCCTCTCCCGTCTCTGAGGCACCGGCCCAAAAGATTCTGCCCTTCCGCATCTCCCTGTTCGGCAGATTTCCGAAGCCATTGAACAGCCTCGCTCTCATTCTTTGCCACTCCGTCACCATAAAGCAGGCATTTTCCCAACTTAAACTGCGCAACAGCGTCTCCGCCTTCGGCTGCTTGGGACAAGTTATCAGGAAACAGGGAGGGATGCGTTTTGGCCATGAATGGAGTTGTGTAGAGCTGTGCAAATATTGTTTGGTGCAACCAAAATCACATGATTTCTCGTCATTTTATTCAAACTCATCTTGACGAATAAGATTTCTTTCTAGCAAAACTTGAAGTTTTTCCAAACAGTCGACGGAATCATCTGTTCCTATATTTTTTGATTTTGCAGGGTTGGCTTCCAAAGAAGCCAACGTAATGATGCAAGACACTTCTCCCTGACCCAGATACGTCACGCCTATTCTAGCCTCTGGATCCCAATTAAGCTTGTGCAGAGTATCCTTGCACTTGCCTAAAGCCCTTCTAAGAGTGGCTGGTGACGAACTATTGGTGTGAAGGTAGCCATCCCATAGCAAGTTCCACCCATTCAGAATAGATATAGCCATCAGCTTCTTCCACCATTCCATCTTGTCCCTTGCTTGTTTATAGGGATTATCGTGAACCCAATCGCTGATCTCAGGATAATATCTGAGAATTACAGGCATTTTTGCAACTAAAGCTATTATAGGATTCTTGATACGTTCCTCAGTATCCTTTATCTCGATGGGGAAGTGGTCTCCTTGGTCGTTAAACCATAGTCCACCATCTAGATCATCTACCTTATTAGGAGCTTCTTCATCATCTCCAGATA
>CAIYQA010000510.1 GCA_903928175.1 uncultured Spartobacteria bacterium
AGTGGCCTTGTACAGCGACTCGCTGGCCCACGTGATGCGCTGGTTTTCCTGGGCCGCTCATGCAATTCATTTCACCTTTTCTAATTGATTTGTGGAATCCGGGGTTAATTTTGGACGGGGTGTAACTCGCAGCCCTCTCCGATCTGCGTCTTGAGCGTGAACCGCTCGCCGCTGACTGTTTCGGCCAGCTTCCCATTTCGAACAATCTGGACCTTGGAGCCGGGCCACGGGTTTTGTACCATGCAGTCTTTGCCCATCTCGCTGAGGATGCGCACACCGCACACCGTGCCACCCTTGAGTTCCGCCGAGACCAGGAACGCCCCATAGGCACGCAGGTCGCCGAATCGGGCGGGTTGAGGAAACCCTGCTCCAAATCGCCCGCTACCGGCTTCGGGTTATTCTCGGCCGGCAACGCATACCCCTCGCACAGCAGAACACTTACGAGTATGCACAATGTTTTGTTCATAGTTCTGTTTTTCCAGTTTACCAGTTCTTCGTTGGGGATCTTTCAAGGACTGCCGCCATGCGAGAATCCGTCCTACTCCATCCGCAGCATCGTTACCGAATAGGGAGGGAAGGTGTAGCTGGTCTCTCCCTTTTCGATCGAGTGCTTCCACTCACGATTCTGCGGAACGATAGTCTTCGGCTCGGCGGCGGTGTTAACCGCATTCAACGGACCCGACAATTCGGTCACTTGCGCCACCGGTCGCTTGGGAACGAATCCGGCAATATGAATTTGGGCAGTCACCGCCTTATCCGTGGGATTCACCACCTGCAACCCCAGGGTTAGACCGTCGTCGCTGGTTGTGGCGGTCACGTTGAGGATTTTTTCGGCGGTGTTCACGCGACATTGAACCAAACGCGGAAGATAGTTTTGGGAGAACATCCGTGCGACGTAGCCTGGAGGTTGAAGCCAGGCTTGTGAGGCATTGAAGAAGAGCAGGCCTTGATCCCAGGCGTTGTCATTCTGGCCGTCGGCCTCAAGGCAGTTGGCCGAGATGGCGACCGGAATCCGACCCTCGCGTTGCACCCGATTGATAGCCCCCGCGTTGGCAAGTGCCCGCTTGAGGGAGTGGGTGCCGGAATTGAACTCAAAGATAACCACCTTGTATTTTGCTCCTTCTGCAATCCGCTCCAAGGCATCTGCAAAGCTGTTAGTTACCCAGAATTGAGGAAGCGGGCCGTCGGTTGCGATATGAACATCGAACCACACCTCCGCATCGTGCTTTCGGGCCAGTTGCAGAGTTTTTTGGTGAGCCGCAAGGGAACTGATCCCGTGTCCGCCTGGAAAATTAAAGGGATCGACAATCGGCTCCATATAACTGCAATCCCCAACCGCAAGAATCATCTTCGGATCGTTGGCCCAAATCGCTTCAGCCAACTGCTTGAATTTCTGGAAGTATCTGTCGTTAATGCTGTGCTCATTGCCGAGTTCCATGTGGCGGAGGTTATATGGCTTGGGATGTCCGTCGGCAGCCCGCCTGGCACCCCACTCGCTGGTAACCGGGCCGTTGACATATTCGACGAAGTCGGCCATGTCCTGAGGGGTCTCATCCAGGTTGAAATCCGGGATGCCCAGAATCCCTGCCGCCTCGCAAAAGTTGAGGAAATCGATGATCCCCCAGCCATTGGTGGCGTGTGGATACCAAGTGTTACAATGGGGAACCCGCCGGTCGCGCGGCCCGATCATC
>CAIYQA010000511.1 GCA_903928175.1 uncultured Spartobacteria bacterium
TCACAAACTTCCATATTTTTGATTCAGGCTTCGCCTCGCTCCAATTTTCGAGTTTTTTCATAGAATGAGTCTGATGGGTTCTTCGGGTTCAGCGTTTTAATTTTTTCCAAATGTGCCACTAGTAGCACCCATTACGTTTACAGAATCATTCAGTGTCAAGTGCCATTTGTGGCACAATGCAAAAATCTTCCCACCAGCAAAAATCCAAACCGATCCGCAACATCGTCGGCTTGGAGGTTCGCAGGTTGAGGGAGAAACGGAATTGGTCGCAGTCAGACCTTGCGAGACGGCTTCAACTCGCTGGATGGGACATCGAACGCTCTGTGTTGACCAAAATCGAGTTGAGGCGGAGATGTCTCACGGATTACGAGTGTCTGCTTTTGGCGAAAACCCTTCGCGTCACCCTGAATGAACTGGTTCCACGCTCACCCAATATGAAGGAATTTTTTGAAGTGCAGCAGTGAGACAACCCCACCGCAATTGCTCCAGATGCTAAACCTCTGAAATATGAAACTGTGGTGTACTGTTGG
Source organism: uncultured Spartobacteria bacterium (assembly GCA_903928175.1). Classification (GTDB taxonomy): domain Bacteria; phylum Verrucomicrobiota; class Verrucomicrobiia; order Chthoniobacterales; family Chthoniobacteraceae; genus UBA695. The sequence goes on from CAIYQA010000511.1 coordinate 531, forward strand.
TATAAATAACCATAAACGACTGCAAACACTGATAGAACCTATAGTGTAGGGAAGGTTCGAATCCCTCCCCATCCGCGCTGAGGGGTGAATCCCGAAGCGGTTTTGCTACGTCCCCAGCATGTGCCGCAGAACGGCGGGATCGATCGGCTTGAGCAGAAATTCATGGAACCCGGCCTGCATTGCGCGTGCCCGGTCGGCCTCCGTGCCATAACCGCTCATGGCAATGAGCCGCGCCCCGGAAATCTCTGGCAAGCCGCAAAGGTTTTCCGCGACAGCGAAACCGTCCATCTGCGGCAACCCGATGTCGATGAGCACGATGTCCGGGCGAAACGCAAGCCCCATTTCCAGCGCCTCGGAACCAAGGCGCACCAAGGCGGCCTGGTGTCCCCAACGGCAGATGAGGCGGTGCAGCGTTTCGCCCAGGTCGGGGTTGTCTTCCACAATAAGCACGCGATGGGAGACGTGCCCCTGTGCGGGGGCGGCCACGGCTTCGGGCACGCGTTCGGCGGGCCGGGCGTTGTGCAAAGGAAGGCGCACAGTGAATTGTGATCCGCTCCCGAGCCCGTCGCTTTGAACCTGGACACTGCCGTTGTGGAGGCTCACCAGTTGCCGCACGAGCGGCAATCCCAAGCCGAGCCCGCCAAGGTTCCGGTTTTCTTCGACCTGCACGTACGGCTCAAAAATGCGCTCCTGCATTTCCCGCGGAATGCCCGCTCCCTGGTCCTGCACCCGCAGCACCGCGGTCTCTGCCTCGGGTTCCAAGCTGAGGCGGATTTGTTTGCCCCGTTCGGTGAACTTGGCGGCGTTAATCAGCAGGTTGCTGACGATTTGCTCCAGCCGGACCGGGTCGGCCCTGACCCAAAGCGGTTCCCCCGGCAGTTCGAGAACAAAGTGCTGGCCGCCCTTGGTGAGGACGGGCTGTGTGGCTCGCACGGCGCTGCGCACGATTTCAACGAGATCGAGCGTGCTCTTTTTGAGGGTGATTTTTCCCTGGGTAAAACGGGAAATATCCAGGAGGTCCTCGATGAGCCGGGAGAGGTGCTTGACCTGGCCTTCAATGATCTCCACGGCGTCTTCGGGCTCGGGCGAGCGGAGCAACTCGACGGCGTTGAGGATCGAAGCCAGGGGATTGCGCAACTCGTGTGCGAGCATGGTCATGAAGCGGTCCTTGGATTCATTGAGGCGGCTCAACTCCCGGGCGTGCTCCACAATGCGGTTCTGCTCTTCCAATTCCGCCTGCCTGCGTTCCACCAAGGCTTTGGCCAGAAAAGCCGAGGAATAGCGGACCTCGATCTGCGCCATCAGGTGCCGGCCCAGGGTTTGCAAAGCCTGCTTCTGCTCGGGATCGAGCTGGGGCCTGGGTTTGGTGTCGATGACGCAAAGCGCTCCCAAAGATTGCCCTTCCCGGGTCACCAGGGGAATGCCCGCATAAAAGCGGATGCCCGGGTTTCCCGAAACAAGCGGGTTGGAGGTGAACCGGGGATCGGCCAGGGCGTCGGGCACCACCATTCCCTCGGGTTCAAGAATCGTGTAGGCGCAAAAAGCGTATTCGCGGGGTGTCTCGGGGAGGTCGAGCCCCGTGCGGGCCTTGAACCATTGGCGGTGTTCGTCCACCAGGCTGATCAGCGCGATGGGCGCTTTGAAAACATAGCTCGCCAGCGCTACAATCTCGTCGAAAACGGCCTCCGGCGGGGTGTCCATCAACCCATAATCCGAGAGAGCCTGGAGTCGCCCGGCTTCATCGACTGGCAATGGGGCGGCCATCACGCGCTCCCCTCCCGTCGCTTCTTTTCTCCCCGATTTCCTGTTTCCCTCACGGCACCCTCCCCCGGTTGTTTTTGTTGCGAGAGATATCGCAGCAAATCGCCGGATGCGGGCGGAATCTTCAGCCGCCCTTGGCCGCGCCACCCCGCTCGACCAGCGCCACTTTACGGCGCTTTGCCGCCGATGATGCGGATGGTGGTCACGAGATCCACCGCCCGCTGGAGCACCGTATCATAGAGCGGCGCTTCCTCCTGCTCGTCCCCGTCCTTTTGCGCCGCTTCTTCGGCGTCGATTTCCGGGTTGGTCCCCGCGACCAGCGCCGCCTCGTTCATCCGCGCCCGCTCGGTTTCATACACCAGGCCGCCGACCCCTTTTTCGAGCCCGATTTTCAGCACCTCTTCTTCCTCGCGCGCATAGAATTCCACGGGCACATCGGGGGGCAGGCCGTCCGGGAAAACCGAGAAATTCTGGGGCAGCTTCACCTCCGCGACCGCGACGCGCAGCACCTTGCCGCCCCGCAACGGCAGCTCGACAAATTCCGCAGCCTGCCCCGAGGTCCGCTGCCCGACAGCCAGCGAGTGATCGACGGCCCGCAGCACGGCGGCGATCACCTCGGGCGCCCCGGCGGTTTCGCGGTGGACGAGCGACACGGTCACGCCTTGAAATGCCGGATCGCGGTCGGAGGTGTACATCCGCTCCTGCTTGACGCTGGGGCGGTGGACGGCAAAGAGCATCTTGCCTTTGGGCGTGAGCCGCTTGACCACCTCGGCGGCCAACTCGAAATCGCTGTTCGGCGGCGTGGCACGGAGATCGAGGATGAGCGCCTCAATTTTTTTCGCTTTGAAATTGCCCAGCGCCGCATCGAACTCCGCGAGATGGCCTTGGGTCAGCGAACCGAACCGGACATAGCCGATCTGTTCGTCGAGGATCTCGCTGCGAAACGGGCTGTCCGCTTCCGGCCCCGTGCTGGCAGGCCGCAGAGCCGCGCCGCCGCCGAGCCGTTCGAGCAATCCTTGCAAAGTCGCGCGGTTGAGGGCCGCTTCGTCGAGCCCGGTCGAGCGGACATACGTCGAGCGCAACAGTTCCAGCGCCTGCCGGGCGTCACTGTCGGAAAGGGCATCGATGACACTGCGCAAAGCAGGCGGCTTTATTGCCTTGACCGGGGTGGGAGAAGGGGTCGGCGTGCTCTGAGCCACGACCGGACTCGGCTGGGGGGTGGACCGGGGGGCATCGGGCTGGGCCTGGGCCAGAGGAACCATCGCTAAAAAAAGGGCCGCAACGCGGAGAGCGGTTTTCATTGGCGGGAATTCTACAACCCTTTTGCGCCGATGTCGCGTCGGAATGTGGCTCCTTCAAAATGGATTTTCGCGACCGCCTCGTATGCGCGCGCCTGCGCGGCGCACAGATCGTCGCCCAGCGCCGTGACGCCCAGCACGCGCCCTCCCGCCGTGACGAGCGTCCCTTCCACGCGCGCGGTGCCCGCGTGAAAGACCGTGACCCCGGGCAGCGCCCCGGCCTCGTCGATTCCGGTGATCGGTTTGCCTTTGGCGTACGCTCCGGGATACCCGCCCGAGGCCAGGATGACGCACACCGCCGCGCGCGGGTCCCATTCGGGCCGGACGGCGTCCAGCGTGCCGTCCACGGTCGCTTCGAGCAAATCCACCAGGTCGCTCTTGAGCCGGGGCAGCAGCACCTGCGTCTCGGGATCGCCAAAGCGGCAGTTGAACTCCAGCAATTTCGGCCCTTCCGCCGTGACCATCACGCCGGGAAAAAGCAATCCGCGAAAACGCAGGCCGTCCTTTTTGAGCCCTGCCATAAACGGCTCCATCACCTCGCGGTGAATCCGCTCCATCATCTCCGGCGTGACGAGTTTTGCGGGCGGCGAAAACGTCCCCATCCCGCCGGTGTTCGGCCCTTGGTCGCCGTCGAAGATTTGTTTGTGATCCTGCGCGGCGGGAAAGAGCAGGTAATGCGCGCCGTCCACCAGCGCATGCACCGAGCATTCCTGTCCGGTGAGAAATTCCTCGATCACCACTTGGTTGCCCGCAGCGCCGAACTGCCGCTCTTCCATGATGTCGTGGATCGCTTGCGCGGATTCCTCCGCCGTTTGGGCGATGATGACCCCCTTCCCCAACGCCAGCCCATCGGCCTTGATGACCAGCGGGTAGCGGTTCGTCTGGCAAAAGCGGTGTGCCGCGGCGCTGTCCGAAAAATGGCCGCTCGCAGCGGTCGGGATGCCGTGGCGCTGCATGAATTCCTTGGCGAAAACCTTGCTCGACTCCAACCGCGCGGCGCTCTGTGTCGGCCCGAAGATTTTCAGCCCCGCGCGTTCAAAACAATCCACAATTCCGGCGGCCAGCGCATCATCCGGACCGACCACGGTGAGGGCGATCCCCTCCGCGCGGGCGAATTGCACCAGCGCATCGTGATCGTGGATCGGGATCGGGAGATTGGTGGCGATCTGCGCCGTGCCCGCATTGCCCGGCGCGCAAAAGACCTGCGCGACGCGCGGCGATTGCGCCAGTTTCCAGACCAGGGCATGTTCGCGCCCGCCGCTGCCGATAACGAGGATTTTCATGGCCAAGAGCAAAGCAGGAAGTGGCGAAAAGCGAAATCGAAAAACCAAGAGGTCTCACGCAAAGCCGCAAAGCCGCAAAGACGCAAAGGCACGAAGAAAAAAGGCGCGAAGGAAAAAGGCACCCGGTCTGAGGCGATCATGCGCGCTGGAAGCGCAGAGCAAATCAGCCCAGGGTAAGCGAAGCGCCACCCTGGGTAGCATCGTGAGAAAGCGGATGCGCCCTGCAAGGGCGCTGGTAAGGGGGTGAATCGTCGATGGAATACGAGCGGTTCCCAGTGCCCTTTCAGGGCACGACGCTCTTCTCACCCATAAACCCAGGGCGTTGCCCTAGGCTGGTTTACTCCGCCCTTTTAGGGCAAAGAGAGGGGAGAGGGGCAAGAGCGCCCCACCTGACTTGTCATTCCGAGCGCAGCGAGGAACCTCCGTTACTCTAAATCGTGGTCTCTTTCTGCGTATGGAGCTTGGAATGGCATGCGGGGTCCCTCGCTCTGCTCGGGATGACACGATGGGGAAGCACATCAAATGTCGCACGCAAAGCCGTCTTGGCGTGAGCCCTTTCAAGTGGGCACAATTTATTCGTGCGCCTGGTGATTGAGCGCGTGGGTTTCCCCGCGCGCGCCGGTCCAGCGGTAATGCTGCGCGATGGCCCGCGTGACAAACTCTTTCGCGCACGCTACGGCCTCGGCCAGGGGCTTTCCGCCAGCCAAACCCGCCGTAATGGCAGCCGAAAGCGTGCAGCCGGTGCCGTGCGTGGAGACCCCCGGAACGCGCGGCGCCGTGAACTCCGCCTCCGTTCCCTCCGGCGTCACCAGCAGGTCCACGGCCTCGCCTTTCAAGTGGCCGCCTTTGAGCAGGAACGCGCAACCAAACCGCTCGCAGAGCGCCCGCCCGGCTTCGCGCATCTCCGCAAGGTTGGAAATGGGACGCCCCCGGAGCACGGCGGCTTCGTCCAGATTGGGCGTCACCAACGCCGCCAGCGGAAACAGCCAGTTGCGCAACGCCTCGATCCCCTCAGGTTCCAAAAGCGGCGCGCCGCTGGTGGCGATCAGGACGGGATCAATCACCAAAACGGGCCGTGCCTTTTCGAGCACAGCGCAAATCGCCTCGATCACCGCGCGCGAATGGAGCATCCCGGTTTTCACCGCTGCGACGGGATACGCTTGCAGCGAGAGGCGGACCTGTTCGGCCACGATTTCCGGCGGCACGGGCGCAATCGCGCTCACGCAACCCGGCACCTCGGCGACCACGCAAGTGATGGCAGTGAGCCCATACACCCCCAGCGCGGTGAACGTCTTCAAATCCGCCTGCGCGCCTGCCCCGGCGCTGTTATCGGAACCGGCAATGGAAAGGGCAACGGGAGGGGTCTGCATCGGTTCCGGGAAGTTACCACGCCCGGGCACCGGGGCGCAACAAAGCTCGGAGTTCGCTGAAATCACCCGAATTTGCACGGCAGCGCGAGCGCAGCGCGGAGCTGTTTGAGGTATTCACGACGCGGGATCTCGATTGCGCCGAAGGCCGCCAGATGGGGCGTGACCCATTGTAAATCCAGCAGCGCAAAATGCTGCTCCCGCAGCCGTTGCACCAGCGCATGCAGCGCCACCTTGGAAGCATCCGTCTCCCGGTGAAACATCGATTCGCCAAAAAACGCGCCGCCCAGCGCCACCCCGTACAGACCGCCCGCAAGCACCCCTTCGTGCCAGGCTTCCACGGAATGGGCGAATCCGAGCCGGTGCAATTCCACGTAGGAACGGATGATCTCGGCATCGATCCACGTCTCGTCGCGTTCCGCGCAGGAGCGCATCACCGCCTCAAAGGCCGTGTTGCAGCGCACCTCGAAACGGTTTTTTTTCAAGGTGCGCGCCAGTCCATGCGGCAGGTGAAAGGCGTCCAGCGGCAGCACCCCGCGCGGATCGGGGGAAAACCACGCAAGGTCACACTCGGGCATTCCCATCGGGAAAATGCCCTGCGCATAGGCGCCCAGGAGGAGGTCCGGCTCGATCACACCCGGGAATCTGCCCGGTTTGCCTCCCCCGGGCAAGCTCTCGTCAAAGGGCCACGGGAGACCCGCTCTTCAAATCCGGTTGAAAGCTCCTTCCCCGGGTGTTATAAAGCCGCATCTGCGGCGGTTGCGTTGCAGGGCCGACCAAAACCAAAGCTCGCATGCACATCCAGGACATCCTTTCCAGTCACCCGACCACGTTTTCGTTCGAGTTCTTCCCGCCGAAAACGCCCGAAGCGGCGGAAAGCCTCTTTCAGACGATCCTGGAACTGGAGCCCTACCTGCCCCATTTCGTGAGCGTGACCTACGGCGCGGGCGGCTCCACGCGCGAACTGACGCACGAGCTGGTCATGCGCATCAAGACGCAGACCTCGCTCGACCCGATCCCCCACCTCACCTGCGTCTGCCATAAGCAGGCGGAAGTCGGAAAAATCCTCGAAAGATACGCCGCCGAAGGCATCGGCAACATCCTCGCCCTCTGCGGCGACCCGCCCCGCACGCCCGGCTATCGCCGCGAAGAAGACGACTTCCAGCACGCCGCCGACTTGGTGAAATTTATCCGCAAATTTAACGAATCGGGCGCACACCCGGACCGGCGCGGCTTCGGCATCGGGGTGGCCGGTTTCCCGGAAGGCCATCCCGCCACTCCCAACCGCCTGCTGGAGATCGACTATCTCAAGGCCAAGGTGGACGCCGGAGCGGACTATATCGTGACGCAGCTTTTCTTTGAAAACCGCGATTTTTACGATTTCCGCGACCGGTGCGAACTGGCGGGCATCCGCGTGCCGATTGTTGCCGGGATCATGCCCGCGACTTCGCTGAGCGGCTTGAAGCGGATGGCGGAACTGGCGGGCGGGGCGCGCTTCCCGGCAAAGCTGTTGCGAGCGCTCTCGCGTTGCCAGAACGACCCGGAAATGGTGGCGCAAGTGGGCATCCACTACGCCTCGGAGCAATGCCTGGACCTGCTGGAGCACGACGTGCGCGGCATCCATTTCTACACCTTGAACCGGTCCGACGCGACGCGCAAAATCTTCGCCAGCCTCGGCCTGCGCAACTCGCGCGGGGCGGGTTCGCAGCCGAAGTAATTGCTTACCGTCCGTAGAGCCGCTTCCGCTCGGGACGGCGGGCAAGCAGATAAATGAGCGCCCCAAGGCCGTGGGTGAACAGGATCACCAAAATCCAGACAATCTTGTCGCTGCCCTCCGAGGGCTCATTCGTGGCGCAATCGATGAGCATCCAAATCCAAAGCACCGTTCCGGCAACGCCCAGCGAGATCATTGCGAGAAAAAACAGCGGAATGAGCAGGATCTCAATGGCGGCGAACATGGATGCACTTTAGCGCATCCGCACCCCGGCTCAAGCGAATCCGTAATCCCCAACGCGCCGCCCCTTGCTTGTCATCCCAAACGCAGTGAGGGACCCCGCAAATGATTCCAAGCTCACGCACACCAGAGACCGGAGTGGCGGGTGAGATCGCTCGCTGCGCCCGGGATGACAGGGTGCAATTAAAAGTGGTGTAATGTGGAGACTTTGCATTCAGCGCCAACGGCGCGACCCCCATTGTGCGAGCCGAGGATCCTTTACACTTTAGACCGGGCGGATGGTTTACACTTTTTGCCCCAGTTCTTCGGTAAATGA
>CAIYQA010000512.1 GCA_903928175.1 uncultured Spartobacteria bacterium
AAGCGAGCCGAAAACCGGGTGGTGCAGCCCGGTGTCGGTGATCCGCATCGGGAAATTGCCCTCCTTGTATTCCGCGGGGAGGCGCACGGGCAGGAGCGGGCCGAGCGCCGTGCTGGCCAGCCCGGAGGTGGCGAGGGAATGGGGCCCGCCGAGAATGACCAATCCGCCGCCGTGATCCACAAACGCGGCGAGGGCTTTGCAGTTTTCGGCTGAGAGCGCGTCGGGGGCGAGATCACCAAGGATTACGACTGCGGTGCTCGCAAGCGCCTGGGCCGAAAGATCGAGCGCGGGGGCTTGGCTGCTTGCGTCGGCGATGTTGACGAGCCGCCCGTCCGCCCAGCGCACAAACGCGTTGAGTTGCAGGTTGCGGTCTGTAACGATCGCTTTGCGCAGGAATTTGAAATCGAACCCGAGCGCGTTTTGCAGATAAAGCACACGGTTGCCGGGTTCCATCGCTTCAATCACAAAGGGATTGGCGCGCGCATCGCGATCCGCCGCCGGGTCGCTGATGCGCAGTTCGTAATGCACCGCGCCGGGGACGGCTTGCGAAATGGGGAACGCGATTTGCCGCGTCTGTTCGTCTTCATTGAAGGCCACGGCGTTTTCGTAGGCCTTTTTTCCCTCGCGCCAGAGTTCGACATTGAGAGTCTGGCCGTTCATCCCTTGCGCGGAGATGGAGGCGCGCACTTCGGTGTCCCAGCCGGTGACGACGCGCGGGGGGTAGTCGAGATTCGCCAGCGAGATGCGTTTGCGCTGGACTTTGGGCTTGAACGGTTTTTCAAGCTCGAAGGTGAACACCGGCGCGCGCGGAGCGGTGGCATCCCCGCCCTGCTGCGGCGAGGCGGCGGCGGTGGGGCGGTTGTCGTCGGCGCGGTCGAGGCCGTCGCTCAGGAGCAGGATGCCCGCGAGCGGTTGGCCCCGGAAATGTTCTTGGAGGCGGGAAACCGATTCGGCGATTTTGGAATGCGCTCCGTCAAACTTCAGGCTGTCGATACCGGTCTGTTCGGCAGGGACTTGGTCGAAAGCGAAAAGGCGCACGTCGAAATCATTGCGCGCTTCGGTCAAGGCCGGGGAACGGAGCCATTCGGCAACGCGGGCCGAGCGCACCGGTTGATTGGCGTCCACTTTCTCCGCCATGCTCTGGGAGTTGTCCACGAGGACCGCCAGTTGCGGGCGCAGCACGGTGATTTCCTCCCGCCGCTGTTGGGGTTGAGCCAGCATGGCAAGCAGAGCGAAGAGGGCGACCAGACGCAGCACGGCCAGGGTGATCGCGCGGTTGCGGGAACGCACGCCGCGACGCAGGCTCCAAAGGATCGCACCGCCAATGGCGAGCGCCGCCAAGACGAGCCAGGGGAGGCCGATTACGGGATGAAAAACGAGGTCGTTCATGGTTTTGCCTCCCGTTCAGCGGCTGGTTCGTAGAACGGAACGCCCATTCGGCGCCGGTTTAAGCGGCCCGTGAGGATTTGTTGGCCATCGCCTTGGGCGCGGCGGCGGGCCATGAGATTGGAGAGAATGCCTTCCGCAGCGAAGACAAGGAAGGCGGCAAGGAGCAAGAGCGGCCAGAGCGGCACGAGCCCTTTGCTGCGGGAGAGCCATTGGATGAACGCTTCGCGTCCCGCGAGTTGTGTGGTGGCTGCGAGCTTGTCGAGTGCCGCCGCTTCGATGGGCCGCAGATCGGATTCATTGCGGTCGGTATTCACGGCAAACGTAAAAATTTCTTCGCCCGCCTTCGCTTGGTAGAAGCCGACTTGGTCGGCGCGTTCGAGGAGCATCGTGCGGGCATCGGCTCCGGCGGTGAGATTGCGGGAGCGGGTAGTGCCGTCGGGCTGGGTGATGGTGATCGCTTTGTCACGCGGAAGTGTCGGCGGCAGCGGAACCGGGTCGCTCACGGTGAGGCGCAACGGCTTGCCTCCCTGTGCCGCAGAGAATCGGGCGATCTGTTGCACGAGCGGGACAAACGCCGGGGAAAGCGGGAAGTCGCCCCACGTCCGATCCGCGGAAGCATTGACGATCACGACGCGACCCGCGCCGCGCTCGCCATAAAGCAGGAACGGCAGCCCGCCCGAGGCGTCATTGGCGGAGCCGAGCGTGAGCAGCGTTTGGGTGTTGGCGTTGAGTTTCCAATCCAGCAGGCGTTGTTGGGGCAGGGCAGGGAACGGGGAGCCGGTGTCCCAGGCTTCGGCAAAGAGAGGGTGTGCAGCGTCCGCAATGTGCACCGGCTGGCGGCCCGCCGCGAGATTGCGCGAAGCAAGCGGTTTGGCGGGCAGGAAGGCAGCGCTTTCGTAATCGGTGAGCCGCGTCTGGTCTCCGGGGAAGAGGACCACTGTGCCGCCACCTTCCAGAAAGCGTTCCAGCCGGGCGACGCTACGGTCACTCAGGCGACCGGGATCGGCCAGGAAAACGGCGGTCTCGCTTTCGACGGCGGTGTCGTCGAGTTGTCGGGCTGCGATGGAGCGGACCTGCGTCGCGTTTTCCGTCCCGGCGACAAGCGCTTTGCGCAGGTAAAATCCCGGCCGCAGCCGTTCGGGCCCAAGCGAGGTGCCCTCGGCCACGGTCACGCGCGGCGGTTGATATACCGGCAGGGTGAAATAGAACGCGTCGTCGTCCGGGAGGCTGTCGCCGGAAAGGGTGGCGGTGCCGCGCACCCAACGTCCGGTGACAAAGGGAGCCTGGAATTCAAACGGAATTTCAATGGCGGTTCCCGGCGGAACATCCGCGGAGCGTTGCGCCACGCGCTCGTTGCCGATGGAGATTTTCACGAGATCGTGGAGCGGTGTGGGCGAAAAATTTTCCACAGTTGCCACGCCGCGCACGGTGGAGCCGGGGGCCAGGAAAGGGGAGGAGATGGTGACTTGTTTCACACAAGCATTGAGCGCCCCGGCGTCGTCGGGACGGACGACGACGAATTGCGGCTCGGCTTGTTTCCAAGCGGTGTCGAACACGGCAGCGGGATTGGCGATGGCAGCGCGCCAGCCGGTTTCCTGGCTGTCCGTAAAGAAAAAGATCTGCCGGATGCCGCGTTCGGTTCGGGAGGCGATTTTGCCCGCTTCGCGCAAGGCCACC
>CAIYQA010000513.1 GCA_903928175.1 uncultured Spartobacteria bacterium
CAGGGCGACGCTGCGCTCTGCCCTGGGCTGGTTTCCCTTGCGCTTTCAGCGCACAATCAATGCGACAACGTCAAACGAAAATGCTCTAAACTGCCAAGGGGGCCAGGTTTGGACGGTCTTTAGGAACTGGAAGCGGTGTCAGATTTTTCCGGAAACAACGCGAGGATGCCCTCCTCGTTGGCTTTGCAAAGACCCCGCTCGGTGATGAGCCCTGTGACAAGCCGGTTCGGTGTAATATCAAACCCGTAATTGGCAGCGGGGCTGCTTTCCGGCGCGACAAGCACTTCCACCTGTGCGCCGTCGAGCCAGCCTTCGGCATATTTCACTTCTTCCGAGCCGCGTTCTTCAATGGGGATCTCGGCCACCCCGTCCCGCATTTCCCAATCGAAAGAAGAGGAGGGGAGGGCCACGTAAAACGGCACGTTGTTATCTTTCGCTGCCAAGGCTTTGAGATACGTGCCGATCTTGTTCGCCACATCGCCCGTGCGCGTGGTGCGGTCGGTTCCCACAATCACCAAATCGACCATGCCGTGCTGCATCAAATGGCCGCCGGTGTTGTCGGCGATGAGCGTGTGCGGCACGCCGTGCTGGCCGAGTTCCCAAGCTGTCAATTTGGCTCCCTGGCTGCGTGGGCGCGTTTCATCCACCCACACATGCACCGCGATGCCCTGGTCGTGCGCGGCGTAGATGGGGGCGGTGGCCGAACCGTAATCCACAAACGCGAGCCAACCGGCGTTGCAATGGGTGAGCACATGGACGGGCGCTCCGCCCTTGGCCCGGCTGATCGCTTCGATGAGCGCGAGGCCGTGTTCGCCGATTCTCCGGCAATAGGCTGCGTCTTCCTCGGCGATCTCCTGGGCGGTGGCGAAGGCAATGGTGACCTTTTCCTCGGGAGAGGCGCCCTTGGCAATCGCTGCCAGTTGCCGGTCCACTGCCCACGCCAGATTCACCGCCGTCGGGCGCGTGGCTTTGAGTTGTTGGGCCGCCGATTGCAGATGGCCTTCGAAGCTGTGCCCGTGGCAGGCTTCCAGAGCGGCAATATACATCCCAAAACCGGCGGTCGCCCCGATGAGTCCCGCCCCGCGAATATGCATTTCTTGAATCGCGACGGCCACTTGATCCACGGTCGCCAAATCCTCAATGACAAACCGGTGCGGCAGGAAGCGCTGGTCGATGATCTGCACCACACGGTCGTTGCCGGGTTTGAGCCAGAGGGTGCGGTAATGCTGGCCTTGGATGTTCATGAAGAATGAGGCGGAATCTGGCAGTTTTCCCGGTGCCCTGCAATGCGGAAGGATTGGGATTGATGCCGAAACCTGCTGTTGAGAAAAAAATTTCCATGCAACCGGGCGCATTCCAGTTTAGTAAGTAGGCCTTCACCCCTTGGTTACGGTCGGCAACGGACCGCCGGGGAACCTATTTTCCATGATTAAAGTCGAGAACCTGACGAAACGCTATGCGGGGATTACCGCGATCCGCGACCTGAGCTTTCACGTCGAAAAGGGCGAGATCGTCGGCTTCCTGGGGCCCAATGGCGCGGGGAAATCGACGACGATGCGCATTCTTTCCAGCTACATGCCGGCGACTTCAGGGCGCGCTTCCATCGCCGGGTTCGACGTGTTCAGCCAATCCATGGAAGCCCGCCAGCACCTGGGATACATGCCGGAAAACGTCCCGCTTTATCCTGATATGCGGGTGACGGAATACTTGAATTACCGGGCCACCCTCAAGGAGATCACCGGCGCGCGCCAGCGCGAGCGGGTGGGGGATGTGAAGGAGCTTTGCGCGTTGAAAGAGGTCGAGAATCGGATCATCGGCACGCTTTCCAAAGGATACCGCCAGCGGGTGGGGCTCGCGGATGCCCTCTTGCACTCGCCCGACCTGCTGATTCTCGACGAACCGACCATCGGGCTCGACCCGAACCAGATCCGGCAAGTGCGCGACTTGATCCGCAACCTGGGTCGGCACCACACCATCCTGCTTTCGACCCATATCCTGCCGGAGGTGGAAATGACCTGTAGTCGGGTGGTCATCATCAACCGGGGGAAAATCGAGGCGGCGGACACGCCGGAAAACCTCGTGCATGCGATGCGCACCGCCGGGGGGATCCGCCTGGAAGCCAAAGTCGGCAAGGACGATGGCTTGGCGGAGATCGGCAAGCTCGCGGGCGTGAAGGAGGTAAGCGTGGAGGCCGAGGACGACTGGAGCGTTTTCACCTTGCGCACCGATTCGCGCTCCGATCCCCGCGAAGAACTTTGGCGGCTCGCCACCGACCGCCGCTGGACTGTGCGCGAGCTTTCCCGCCGCCGCGCCACGCTCGAAGATGTATTCGTGGAACTGACCCTCGGCGATGAAGTTTAAACAGAGCAGTTGATTTCAACATGACGAAATTCCTCACCCTTCTCTCCCGCGAAGTGAAGTCCTGCTTCTACTCGCCCATTGCGTACGTGGTCCTCTGCTTTTTCCTGGGGCTCACCGGGCTCTGTTTTTACAGTGGCGTGGGATTTCTCTCCCGGGGCGCAACGGAACGCACCGTGGTGGAGGCGTTCTTCGATTCCATCCCGTTCTGGATCGGGTTCATCCTGATCTTTCCGCCCATCACGATGCGCGTCTTCGCCGAGGAGTTCAAGATGGGCACCATCGAGACGTTGATGACCGCGCCGGTGCGCGACTGGCAGGTGGTGCTCGCCAAATTCGGCGGCGCGCTGGTTTTTTACATCGTGCTCTGGCTGCCGACGCTCCTTTATTTTGTCGTTTTCCAGCAGATTGCAAAGGCCGACGCGGCCAATGCGGCGGGAGCGTACTGGGGGAGTTACCTGGAGCTTTTGATGGCCGGGATGCTCTTTATTTCCGTGGGCTGCTTCGCGTCGGTCCTGACGCAGAACCAAATGGTCGCCGCCGTGATCTCCTTCTGCGTGATCACCTTCTTTTTCCTCGGCGGGCTGCTCTCGTTTTTCACCCCAAACATCGCGCCCGAGTTTCGCATGATGGCGAGTTATTGCTCGGTGCTTGAACACATGGGCGAATTTTCCAAGGGCATGATCGACTCGCGGCGCTTCGTCTTTTACGGATCGGGCACGGCGCTGATGCTCCTCTTGACGCACCAGGTTTTCCAATTCCGCCGCTGGAAAGCGTAAGCACTCTCTTTTGCATGGCTAACAATAACTCCATTTCGCGCGGCAGGATCGGCTTGAACGTCCTCGTCCAATCCGCCCTGTTCCTGTTGCTTTTCGCGATTGCGAACTACCTCGGGTTCAACCACTACAAGCGTTGGGATTTTTCCCGCGACCAAAAGTACACGCTCTCCGCGCAGACCAAGCGGGTGCTGGCGAACTTGAAAAAGCCGGTGCACCTCGTCGTCTTTTTTTCCGGCGGCTCGCCCATCGCGCGGGACGCTGTGAACCTGCTCAACGAATACGCCTACGCCTCCAAGAAAATGGTGAATGTGGAAGTGGTCGATCCCTTCCTGGCGATGAGCCGGGCGCGGGAAATCGCCACCCAATACAAGCTGCGCGAGAACGACAACGTCGTGATCATCGATTACGATGGCCGCACCAAATTCGTGAGCGCGGCGGAGATGGCGGAATTTGAGCCCTCGCTCAACCTCCTGGACAAGCCCCGGCTGAAAATCTTTAAGGGCGAGCAGGCCCTCACCAGTGCCTTGATCGAAATCACCGAGCCGGGGTCCAACCAAATCTACAGCATCTCGGGGCATGGGGAGACCGCTCTCGATGCCGATCCTGCTTTGAGCGGCTTGAAGGCGTTTATTGAGCGGCAGAACATCAAGCTCGACCCGCTGAAGTTGACGGATGTGGAGACAATCCCTGCCGACGCCAAGGCGCTCTTGATCATTGCTCCCAAATACGATTTCTCCGAGGTCGAGGTCCAGGCGTTGCGCGCTTATTGGGCAAAACGGGAGAAACCGGGGCGCATCTTTGTGTTTCTCGAACCCGGCACGACGACTCCGAACCTGTGTGCGTTGCTCGGTGAGTTGGGCATCGTTGTGAATGACGACCGGGTGTTGCGCACCATGCCGATCCGGCTCGCGACCGGCGTGGTTCGCGGAATTCTCAAGGAGATCACCGGCGACTTTGTGCCCGGCTCGCCGATCACCAAACGCCTGGGCAATGTCACGGCGCGGCTGGTGGGGGGCAGCACGCAATCTCTGACCCTAGACGCCGAGCGGGGCAAGGCGGCGGCCATCCGGCTCCAGCCGCTCATCCAGGCCTCCAAAGGGTTCTGGGGCGAGACCCGGTACGCGGAAGGGGTGGAGAAGGGGGTGTATTTCGATCCCAAGGAGGATCACATCGACCCCATCGTCGCCGCCTCCGCCGAGAAAGGGGCCGTGAGCGACGACCGGTTGCGGGTCGATTCCTCCCGTGTCATTGTCGTTGGCTCCTCTGCGTTTCTTTCCAATGAAACCATCACGGAAGCCGATATGGATTTCGTCCTCAACAGTCTGAATTGGCTGCTCAATCGCGAGGAAATTTTGGGCATCGCCCCCAAGGCGGCCCACAACCTTTCGCTGGATTTGAGCGAGTCCCAACTCCATTTGATCGCGCTGCTGGTGATGGTGGCGATTCCCGGAGGTGCGGCTGCGCTGGGTTTTGTCGTGTGGCTCAAACGCAGGCGGTAAAAAATGAGCACGAAAACGACGCTTCTTTTGCTTGCGATTGCGGGCCTGCTCCTCGGGTTCATCGCCCTGTACGAACGCAAACAGCCGAAGAGCTGGCAGTCTGCCGACCGGGAGCGTTACGTGCTTGTTTTTGATCGAAACAGCGTCGAGGGGATCGATCTTTTCAGCAACGAAGACAAGGTGACGCTCCGCAAACGGGGCAATCAGTGGATGATGGAGGCTCCCGTAAAAGATCGGGCTGACGCAGGGGCCGTGGAGGAAATCCTCGCGCGCTGCGAGGCATTGCAAAGAGAGCCCGGCAGCTTCAATGCGGACAAGCAACAGTTGAAAGATTTCGGAGTCAACAAGACCTCCGTGCGCCTCAAACTC
Source organism: uncultured Spartobacteria bacterium (assembly GCA_903928175.1). GTDB lineage: Bacteria > Verrucomicrobiota > Verrucomicrobiia > Chthoniobacterales > Chthoniobacteraceae > UBA695. The sequence continues at coordinate 5,006 of CAIYQA010000513.1, forward strand.
CTGGGGCCGGAGATGCCTCCCGAGCTTCTTTTCGGCAAGGATACCGCCGTGGAAGGCAAGATGTATGTGCGCCTGGAGGGCTCCAATACCGTCTCGATTGCGGGCACGGATTTGCGCAACCTGATCATCCGAAAACCGGACGAATTCCGGGATCACCAATTGGCGGATTTCGATTCCAGGGAAGTCGCCAGGGTGTCCGTCAAAACCAACGCGGGCGAGATTGATCTTGCCACGCAGGCGGGGCGCTGGGGAGTTGTCAAGCCACTCCATGCCCGGGCCGATGACGCACGCGTAACGGCGTTTCTGAACAGCATCCTTCACACGCCCATCGTGGCTTTTCTGCCGGAAAACAGCGCGAATCTGAACAGCTACGGCTTAAGTGAACCGCGCGGCAAGGTCAGCTTCACTACCACGCGCAGTCCGCGGCCTGTGGTGTTGGAGATCGGCGCGCGGGACGAAAAAACCGGCGGGGTTTACGCCCGTTTCTCCAGCCGCAACGCGGTTTGCCTGCTGCCCAAGGAATCCGAAAACATTCTCTCGCTGCACCCCAATGATTTGCGTGACCGGCTGCTGTTGCGCCTCGATCTGGACTATGTGGATCGGATCACGCTGCGGCCCGCCGGGAAAAATCCCATTTTGTTGCAGCGCAACCGGGAGGAGTGGATGCTGCGCGGCGAAAATACGGTGAGCGCCAACAAGGCCAAGGTGCTGAAATTTGTGAAGGAACTGCAAACGTGCAAAATCGAGGCGTTTGTGACAGATGTGGCTTCGGACCTGGCGAAGTACGGTTTGGATCAGCCGCAGTTGACGGTGACATTCTCCTCCTACGCATCCGAAAATACCTCCGAGACCAATGCGGGCGAGATGCCGATCCTCACGCTCGCCTTTGGCAAAACCGAAGGGGATATTGTGTATGTGCGCCTTGAGGACGAGCCGTTCATCGTCGCGGTGGACAAGGCGACGCTTGCCGGAATCAGCCTCAACCCGGTGGAATGGCGCGCGCTTGTCGTGTGGAACTACCGACCTGCGGAGATCGCCTCGCTCGAAGTGACGCACTTCACCGACGGCATCCCGCGTCCGCCGGTCTCGCTGCTCCTAAAGGAGAATCAATGGACTCCCGACGAAGGCTCCGCTCCCGGCACGCTCAACCCGGTGAATATCCAGAGCCTCATCAACACGCTGGCTTGCCTCAAGCCAATGCAGTGGACGGCTGAAACCGGTCCGCTGGTGCCTTCGGAAATCCTGGAGTTTGCGACCGTCGATGGCAAATCGCACAAGCTGATCCTCGGCGCGCCCGCCCCGGACGGAACCGTTCCCGGGATGGTTGAAGGCGATCCCGGTGTGTTTCGCCTGGCCGCGCCTGACGCAAGCGCCCTGCGGCTGCCCCTGGTGGACTCGCCAGCGCAATAGCTCGCGGCTCCCAACTAACTCCCGGCGCTCGATTTCAGAACGGCGATAAACGCCTCCTGCGGAATATTTACGCGCCCGATGGATTTCATCCGCTTCTTGCCTTCCTTTTGTTTTTCCAGGAGCTTGCGTTTGCGGGTGATGTCGCCGCCATAGCATTTGGCAGTCACGTCTTTGCGGCTTGCGGAGACGGTTTCGCGAGCTACGATCTTCCCGCCGATGGCGGCTTGAATGGCCACCACATAGAGTTGTGTGGGAATAACCTCCTTGAGTTTGGAAGCCAGAACCCGGCCGCGCGCCTCGGCTTTGTCGCGGTGCACGATGCTCGAGAAGGCGTCCACGGGCTCGCCATTGACGAGCATGTCGAGCTTGACCAGCTTGTCTGCACGGTAGCCTGCGGGCTCGTAATCCATGCTGCCGTAGCCGCGCGTCATGCTCTTGATCTTGTCGTTGAAATCGACGAGAATTTCGTTGAGCGGCAGTTCACAGGAAATCATGACGCGCCGGGTGTCGAGCGACTCCGTGTGATCGACGATC
>CAIYQA010000514.1 GCA_903928175.1 uncultured Spartobacteria bacterium
AGTTTTGGGTTCATTTTGCTTGGTTTTGAGTTGAAGGAGAAAGGAGACGTGAGTCCATAGGCCATGATGAGGGTTTGGGCGATCCACTTCAAGCTCACCGTCCTTTCCCGGCGCAAGCGCACGGATCAGGGATGCATTTTGTTTGTTGGTGGGAAATGATGCAAAAGAAGAATCCCTTCATAAAAACACAGAAAACCCCGCATCCAGCGGCATATATGCCGATGGAAGCGGGGTCAACTTTGATCTGCTTTCGCTTAACCTTCGATCTCGATGCCCATCTGGCGGGCGGTTCCGGCGATGACGCGGAATCCGGCTTCCTCGTTGCGCGAATTGAGGTCTTTGGCCTTGAGTTTGACGATGTCGAGGACTTGCTTCTTGGTCAGCTTGCCGACTTTCACCTTGTTGGGCTCCTTGGAACCGGCGGCAATGCCAGCGGCTTTCTTGAGAAGGATCGCCGCGGGGGGCGATTTGGTGATGAAAGTGAAGCTCTTGTCTTTATAGACGGTGAGGACGACCGGGAGGATGTCTCCGGCCATCTTTTGGGTGGCGGCGTTGAATTCCTTGCAGAACGCCATGATGTTGACGCCCTGTTGACCGAGGGCCGGTCCAATGGGAGGTGCCGGGTTTGCCTGACCGGCCGGGATCTGCAATTTGATTTGGGCGACGACTTCTTTAGCCATGTGAAATAGGGTGTTGGATTGGGTAAATGAGGGAGATTAACTGCGCTCGACCTGCCAGTATTCGAGTTCGACCGGGGTGGAGCGCCCGAAGATGCTGACGGAAACGCGGAGCTTGCCGCGTTCCGGGTCGATCTCCTCGACGACACCGCTTTGGTTTTGGAACGGGCCATCGGCGACTTTGACCGTTTCGCCCACTTCAAAGGTGACTTTCGGCTTGACCGTGTCTTCCCGCTCGGCCATCTGGGCGAGCATGGTTTGCACTTCCTGGTCGCGCATGGGGATGGGGCGGTCCTTGGTGCCCGCAAACCCGATCACGCCTGGGGTTTCGCGGATGAAATACCAGGTGCGGTCCACCAACTGGTTTTGATCATCCAGCAGGCGCATGTTGATGATGAGATAACCGGGGAGCAGCTTGCGAACGGTTTCGGTCCGCTTGCCGCGTTTGACTTCGGAAATCCGCTCGGTGGGAATCAGGACTTCAAAAATGAGCTCGCTCATTTCTTCGGTCTTGATCCGTTTGACGATGTTGTCGTGCACCTTCTGCTCCTGGCCGGAGAGAACATGCACCGCGAACCATTGACTGCGCGCAGGATTTGCCATCTTATTTGAGCCCGCCTCCGGTGAGCGCGCCCACCACATTCAGCAACACGAAATCGAGCAGCGCCACATAGCCGCTCAAGAGCAGCATGGCGATGATGACGACGAGGGTGGAATCGATCAATTCCTTGTACCTTTTGAATCCTTTTTCCTTCGGATCCCAAGGCCAGCTGGCTTTGGCGAGTTCCCCCCGGACCTCGGAGATGAATGTTCTGGTGCGCGCGAGCATGAAGTATTTGGAGAAAAAACAGGCCAGGAGGGACTCGAACCCCCAACAAGCGGTTTTGGAGACCGCTGCTCTACCAATTGAGCTACTGACCTAGTTCTTTCGGATTATTTTTGCTAGGCAATGATCTCGGAGACGCGCCCTGCACCCACCGTGCGGCCACCTTCACGGATGGCGAAGCGGATGGTTTTTTCCATGGCGATCGGGGTCACGAGTTCAACCTCCAGAGCCACGTTATCACCGGGCATCACCATTTCAACCCCCTCGGGCAGTTTGCAGCTTCCGGTCACGTCGGTGGTGCGGAAGTAGAATTGCGGACGGTAGTTGGTGAAGAACGGCGTATGACGGCCGCCTTCTTCCTTGCTCAGGACGTACACTTCGGCCTTGAACTTGGTGTGGGGCTTGATGGTGCCGGGCTTGGCGATGACCTGGCCGCGCATGATGTCTTCTTTCTTCACGCCGCGCAGCAGAACGCCGACGTTGTCACCGGCACGCGCTTCGTCGAGCAGCTTGCGGAACATTTCGATGTCGGTGCAGGTGGTCTTGGCCGTGGGCTTGATGCCGACGATCTCGACTTCTTCCATCTTCTTGAGGATGCCGCGTTCCACACGACCGGTGGCGACGGTGCCACGGCCTTCAATGTTGAACACGTCTTCCACGGGCATCAGGAACGGCTGGTCCACCGGACGCTCGGGGAGCGGAATGTAATCGTCCACCGCTTGGATGAGGGCGAGGATCGCCTTTTCGGCGTCCGCATCGCCTTCGAGGGCTTTGACGGCGGAACCTTTGACGATCGGGATCGTGTCGCCGGGGAATTCGTATTGGGTGAGCAGGTCGCGCACTTCCATTTCGACGAGTTCGAGCAGCTCGGGATCGTCCACGAGGTCGCACTTGTTGAGGAAAACGACCATCGCCGGCACGCCGACCTGGCGGGCGAGCAGGATGTGCTCACGGGTCTGGGGCATCGGGCCGTCCGCAGCGCTCACGACGAGGATCGCGCCGTCCATCTGGGCCGCGCCGGTGATCATGTTTTTGACGTAGTCCGCGTGTCCGGGG
>CAIYQA010000515.1 GCA_903928175.1 uncultured Spartobacteria bacterium
CGCTGGAGCTGGCCAAAGCGGTGGGGGCGGCCAAGTCGATCAGCCGCGATGCGGATTACGATTGGATCGTCGAACTCGCCAATGGACGCAAGATTTCCGCCATCGATATCCAGCGCCTCTACCTGGATGCCGCCCGCAAACATTGCGACCAGCGCGGCGAGGAAACGCGGTGGGTTCTGGAGGACTGGGAGTCCGTTCTCAACGACCTGCAAACCGATCCGCTCGGCTGCACGGACCGGGTGGATTGGGCGGCGAAGAAATTTTTGCTGACGACTTTTCGGGAAGCCGAAAAGCTCGACTGGTCCGACCCGTGGCTGCAATCCATCGACATGGAATACCACAACATCGACCCGGTGGCCGGGCTCTACCACGAGATGATGCGCACCTGCGCGGTGCGGCGGTTCCTGGAGGAGGATGAGATCCGCGACGCGATTTTTCAGCCGCCGGATACCACGCGGGCGTTTTTCCGGGGGCGCGCCGTGGCGAAGTTCAACGCCTCGATTTCCTCGATACAGTGGGATGAGGTAGTATTCAGAACCCCCTTGGGACCGCGCTCCGTGCCGTTGGTGGAGGCGTTTGGGGACGAGGCAATCGGGGCGCTGAGCGAACGGATGGACCGGGCGGAGTCGGTGAGCGATCTGTTTTAGTGAGCGTCTCCCAGCAGTTCGTTGAGCAAGGCGGCGAGCCGTTCCCCGGCTCTTGCGATCTGCTGCAAGGCAATCTCGTGTGCGGCGTGGATAAACTCCGGGGTGAGTTGCAGCGGGGTCTTTTTGCTTCCGGCCAGCCATTCTTTGGGCCAGCCGCTCGCGCAGGCAATCGTGTGGGTTTCGTAGGCCCACTGGCGCCAGGGATGTTGGGATGCCGGGGCGGAACTGGGAATGGCTGCCCTTTTGGCAAGAGCTTGTTCAGCGGTGACGCGACGCTCGGCGATTTTGCCTTCGAGCGCATCGTAGCGATAGGCCGCGTCCCAGAACGCATGGAGATTGGCCGGGCCTTTCCCTTCTTCTGCCGTGAGCGGGAGGATGGGCACGGCGTTGCCGCCGCGGTCGCCGCAGTCTGCCACGTGCAGCGGTTGGTGGATGTCTCCAACGATGTGCATGATTTGCGCGAGCGCCTCGGCGCGGGCTTTCGGTTCGGCGGTTTGGGAACGGAGCACCTCCGTGGCCTGGTCAAGCGCCCAAAGCGCATGCGGCGGGGGCGGGACGGCGTAGGATCGATCCCCGTTGCAGGGGATGTCCACGTAATGCCAGCGCGACCACGGGTTGGCGTGGCCCAGGCCGCGCATGTCGTCGAGCCACGTCCCGGCTGTGAGCAGCGTGTAGGGGCATCCGCCGTGGAATTGGGTGTCCAGCAACGGGAAAAGGGATTCCATTTTCTTGATCACCCCGGGCCGGAGCTTCTGCGCGGCAAGGGCATCGATGAGTAGATGTCCGGTCGCATCCCACGCCGGGCATGCGAGCGTCGTCATCCCGAGCAGCGCGGCAACGAGGAGGATTTTCGCTTTCATGGATTTCCAAAATGTAGGCGTTTCTTGCGAAAAACACGAAATCCTTTATCGTTGGCCTCCATGAATCCCCATCTTTCCTGCCTGCTTCAACGCGTTCCGGCCCTTGAACCCTGCCTGGCAGATATCCAGAACGCATTTGAAGCGATGCGCTGCTCGTTGGCGGGTGGCGGCAAATTGCTGCTCTGCGGCAACGGCGGCAGCGGGGCCGATGCGGAACATTGGGCGGGCGAACTGCTCAAAGGTTTTGGAAGCAAGCGGCCCCTCGGCGGCGAGCTGTTGCAAAAATTGGGCGCGCCCCTGGCGGGCCAACTGCAAGGGGCGCTGCCGGTGATCCCGCTTACCGGTTTTCTCGGCCTGCGCACCGCATGGCAAAACGATTGCGATCCGGATTACGTCTATGCGCAGCTTGTGCTGGCGTTTGGGCGGCCCGGCGACACGCTGGTGGGGATCAGCACTTCGGGGAACTCGAAAAATGTCGCGCTGGCGCTGGAAACGGCAGCCAAATTGGGGCTCCGCACGGTGGCGCTGACGGGCGCGGGCGGCGGAAGAGCCGCGCAACTCGCGCAGACCAGCATCCGCGTTCCCTCCTGCGAAACGTATCTCATCCAGGAATATCATCTGCCGGTGTACCACACGCTGTGTTTGATGTTGGAGGACGAGTTTTTCCCTGCGCCCGCCGCTCGACTTTAGGAGCCGCTGCCCCCTGGAACAGGCAGAAATCAGAAAATCAGGAAACCAGGAAGCCAGGAAAAAGAATCATCAGGAAATTAGGAAAAAGGGCAAGGTCGCCAACCTGCTTGTCATCCCGAACGCAGTGAGGGACCTCGCAAGCCATTCCCGATTCCGAAGGAAAAAATCTGGAACTCAGGAAATCAGGAAGGCAGAAAATCGAAAACCAGGAAGCCAGGAAAGAAAGGTTCGGAAAGCTCATTTCTCAATAAAACCGGGCTTTAGCCCTCTTGGAGCCCGCTCCATCTCATTTCCTGGCTTCCTGATTTTCTGACTTCCTGATGATTTTCCCGCTTTTTCACCGCACAAATGGGCAGCATTCAGGATTGCCCCGAGCACTTTTTCGGGGTATATAGATGGGTTCCATCATGGCTGCACTTCACGAAGACCTGATCCGTTCGACGCTTGCCCAGGTGCGTTATCCCGGTTTTAGCAGGGACATTGTCTCGTTTGGGTTGGTCAAGAGCATCCAGGTTTCCGGCAGCGACGCCACCGTGGTGCTTCAGATCACCACCGGAGACGCCGCGATTCCCCAGGCGATCCAGGCAGAGAGCGAGAAGGCCTTGCGCGCCCTGCCCGGTGTTGGAAAGATCACCGTGCAAATCGAGACGCGCGCACCCGCAGCACAGGCGGTTCCCGCTCCCCCCGGCCCCACCCCCATCCCGGGTGTGAAACGGGTGATCGCCATTGCCAGCGGCAAGGGCGGCGTGGGCAAATCGACCGTTGCCGCCAATCTCGCCCTGGCCCTTGCAAAGACCGGGGCTGGCGTGGGCATCTGCGATTGCGACATTTACGGGCCGAGCATCGCCCTGATGTTCGGCAGCCGGGAACGCCCCATGGCGACTGAGGATGACCAGATTTTGCCCATCGAAACGGCGGGCCTCAAGCTGATGTCGATGGGGTTCCTGCTGGACGACACCTCGCCCGCCGTGCTGCGCGGGCCGATGGTCACGCGCACGACCCAACAATTTCTGCGGCAGGTGGAATGGGGGAGCCTCGATTACCTGATCCTCGATCTGCCCCCTGGCACCGGGGATATCCAGCTCACCGTCGTGCAGGGCGTCACGCTCGCCGGGGCGATCCTCGTCACTACGCCGCAGGAAGTCGCCCTCCTTGACGTCCGCAAGGCCGCCTCCATGTTTGGCAAGGTGAACGTCCCCATCCTCGGGGTCATTGAAAACATGAGCTATTTCCTCTGCCCGGGCGACGGCAAACGCTACGACATCTTCGGTTCCGGCGGCGGCGCGCGCGAAGCCGCGCGTTTGGGCGTCCCGCTTTTGGGAGAAATCCCCATTGACATCGCCACGCGCGAAGCCGGGGACCGGGGCATCCCGATTGTCGCCGCAGACGGGGAATCGCCCGTCAGCCAGGCTTTTACGGCAGCCGCCACCCTTGTTCGCGCCACCCTTTCCTCCCTATGAGCGCTTTTCCTTCCTACAACAGCCACCGCATGCCTCGTAAATTTTCACGATCCAGAATTGACGTGGGAGCCATTCTTATGAAAAGTGGCCCAAGCATGGATCATCCGAACCCAGACAACTCGGATCTTGTCAAGAACTCCGTCCTTTACCGCGAGTTCCTTGCCGAGCGGGAGCAGATTCTCGTCCACAAGTGGCTGGAGAGCGAAAAAGCCGGCCACGACATCGGCTTTGAGCGCGCGCTTCTCGACTGGATCGTAAAGCACCGTTCCGCCTGGCGGGAAAAACGACGTCAGGAACTTTCAGGAAAAAATTAAAAAGAGCGATCATCCTTTAACCGCGGCCCCGTGAGGTCGCCAAGGAGACAAATGCCCAAACCGCAAAAACCCACGCCGCCGCCCCCCGGCGCCGTACTCGTCCTGGATGCCCCGGCCATTGACCGCGTCCTGAGACGCATCGCCCACGAAATCATCGAGGGCAATCCCGATCTCGACCGGCTCACCCTTGTCGGCATTCCCTCGCGCGGAGTGGAAATAGCGCACCGGATCGCCGCGCACATTTCCCAGGTGGAAGGGCGTCCCGTGAAAGCCGGAACCATTGACGTCTCGATGCACCGGGACGACCTGCACATCCGCCAGCGGCTCTCGGTGGTCGAACCGTCCCATCTGCCCGGGGACATGGAAGAGCGCACGATCGTTCTTGTGGACGACGTGCTCTACTCGGGGCGCACCTGCCGCGCCGCCATGGACGCCATCTCCTCCTTCGGCCGCCCGGCGCGCATTCAATATGCGGTCTTGATCGATCGCGGCCACCGCGAGCTTCCCATCCGGGCCGACTACGTTGGCAAAAATATTCCCACCGCTCCCGGCGAGCGCGTTCATGTGCGGCTGGAAGCCACCGACCACCAGCCGGACGCTGTCTGGATCAGCCGCGAGGGGCAAGACGCGGAGACGCGGAGACAGGGAGACGCGGAGACGGGCCGCTGAAGAAAAAACCATGCGCAACAACCACTTTTTACGGAGACAAACCGCCACCTCTCCGCGCCCTCCCTCCCCATGATCGCTTGGAACCGCAAAGACCTCGTCGCTCTCGAGGAGCTCACTCCTGCCGAGATCACCCACATCCTCGACACCGCCGCCGCCTTCAAGCAGGTCGGCACACGGGACATCAAGAAAGTGCCGTCATTGCGCGGCAAAACGCTCGTCAACTTCTTCGTCGAGCCGAGCACGCGCACCCGCATCTCGTTTGAATTGGCCGCCGTGCGTTTGAGCGCCGATGTCGTGAACATTTCGGTGAGCACCTCCAGCCTGACCAAGGGCGAGACGCTCAAGGATACCGCGCTCAACCTGCAGGCGCTCCACTCGGACATCATCGTCCTGCGCCACTCCAGCGCCGGAGCCGCGCAATTCCTGGCCGAGCGCCTCGCCGCCAGCGTCATCAACGCCGGGGACGGCTCGCACGAACATCCCACGCAGGCGCTGCTGGACACCTTCACCATCCGCGAAAAACTCGGGAAACTCGAAGGGCTCCACGTGGCCATCATTGGAGACATCCTCTTTTCCCGTGTGGCCCGGAGCAACATCCACGCCCTCCTGAAGCTCGGCGCCCGCATCACGCTGGTGGGGCCCAGCACGCTGGTGCCGCGCGAGTTTGAAAAAATGGGGGTCGCCGTGACCCATCGCATCGACGATATTCTGGAGGATGCCGATGTGGTCAATCTCCTGCGCATCCAGCACGAGCGGCAGCGGCAGGAATATTTCCCGAGCCTTGGCGAATACACCGCGCTCTTCGGCCTCACCAAAGAGCGCGCCGCGCGGCTCAAGCCCAACGCGCTCATCATGCACCCGGGCCCCATCAACCGGGGCGTCGAGATCGACAGCGACATCGCCGACAGCGGGCGCAGCGTCATCCTGGACCAAGTCACCAACGGCCTCGCCGTGCGCATGGCCGTCCTCTACCTCTGCGCCGGTGCGCGGGGGAAATAGCGGGAGCTTTTATGGTTTCACACGAAGGCACGAAGGCACGAAGGCACGAAGAAGGAGAAGAAAAGGAGTTTAGCTTTTTTAGATTCTTTGCAGCTTCTTCGCAAACCGATGGACTGTGCAAATCACGCGAAAGCCAGAATAAGCGTGTCTTCCCCCTGCCTTTCCTTCGTGCCTTCGTGCCTTCGTGCCTTCGTGTGAATAAAAACAACCTTCGTTCGAACCGGAGGTGTCTTGTATGAGTTCACCCGAGATCGCAAGGCTGCCGAGAGATAGGGAGGAGGTATCCAGCATTGTTGTCGATTACGCCTTTCATTTACACAAGGAACTTGGGCCGGGGTTGCTGGAATCGGTTTACGAAGTGGTCCTGGCAAAACGGCTTGAGAAGGCAGGGCTGAAGGTGGAACGACAAAAAGCGGTCCCCATTATCATTGACGGGCTGAAATTTAATGAAGGGTTTCGCGCCGATCTCCTGATTGAGGAATCGCTGCTTATCGAACTCAAGTCTGTTGAAAACATACTGCCCGTCCACTCCAAACAAGTTCTTACCTATTTGCGCCTGCTGGATTTGCCGCTCGGGTTGATCATTAACTTCGGTGCCGAAACATTCAAGGAGGGGATTAAAAGAGTCGTCAATGGCCCTCAATCACTTGAGTCTTCAAAACTTCGAGTGAATAAACACGGAGTCTGAAAGTATAGCTTTTATGATTTCACACGAAGACACAGAGAGACAAGCCTTTGAGGGGATTAATACCCCCGATTTCCCGGCTTTTTCTGGAAATATCCCTTCTGTTGTTTCACACGAAGGCACGAAGGCACGAAGGCACGAAGTAGGAGGGGAAGAGAAGTCTAGTATTTTCACCATTTGCCGAAACCACGCGTGTGGATTTAATCACGCACTATTCCCGGCATCTCCTTTGCAAACGGATGGGCTTCGCAAATCACGAGCTAGCCAGAACAACCGCACCCTCTACCTGACTTTCCTTCGTGCCTTCGTGCTTTCGTGCCTTCGTGTGAGAAATAAATACCCCTCGTTGGGAAACAGGCAATGGAGTTGCCAGGACAATTTTCCCAAATGGAGTTTGGGAACGAGGGGGAGACAGCGCCTCGCCACTTCATCTTTCTTCGCGCCCAATTAATATTTTCCCATGACCACCACCCTTCTCCGCAACGGCCGCGTGATCGACCCGGCCAACCAACGCGACGAAATCGCCGATGTTCTTCTCGTGGACGGGCGCATCGCCGATCCCTCCACTCCTCACGGCAAAAAGGTCGAGGAGATTGACTGCACCGGATTGGTCGTCGCGCCCGGGTTGATCGACATCCATGTCCACTTCCGCGAGCCGGGGCAGTCGGCCAAGGAAACCATCGCCAGCGGAGCCAAAGCGGCGGCGGCGGGCGGGTTCACCAGCGTCGTCTGCATGCCGAACACCTCGCCCGCCATCGACAGCGCAAGCGTGGTCGCGTGGGTCATGGACAAGGCGCGCGACGAAGCGTGCGTGAATGTCTTCCCCACCGGAGCCATCACCAAGGGGATCGCAGGCGCGGAACTTGCCCCCATCGGCTCAATGTTCAAGGCGGGGATCGTCGCCCTCACCGACGATGGCAAGTGCGTCCAGAATCATGAGTTGATGCGGCGCGCCTTGGAATATGCGCGCATGTTCGACCTGCCGGTGATGGATCATTGCCAGGACTACAACCTCGTGGGCAAAGGCGTCATGCATGAAGGCGCCGTCAGCGCCGCGCTCGGGCTGGAGGGTTGGCCCGCCGTGGGCGAGGAGATCATCGTCCAGCGCAACGCCCAGCTTGCCGAACTCACCGGCACGCCCATCCACTGCCAGCACCTTTCAGCGGCGGGCAGCGTCCGCATCCTGCGCCGCGTGCGCGGACGGGGCATCCCGCTCACCGGGGAAGTCTGCCCGCACCACATCGCGCTCACCGACAAGTCGGTCCGTGCCTTCGATACCAATTACAAAATGAACCCGCCGTTGCGCACCGCGCAGGACGTGGACGCCCTGCTCGAAGGGATCGCCGACGGAACCGTCACCATTCTCGCCAGCGACCACGCGCCGCACTGCGAGTTTGAAAAGGAGGTCGAGTTCGATATGGCCCCGTTCGGCATTTTGGGATTGGAGACCGAGCTGGGCCTCTTCTTGGACATCCTGATTCACAAAAAGAAAGTGATCGACCTGCCGCGCCTTATCGAGATGTACACGCTCAACCCCGCGCGGCTCTTGAAGCTCGACCGGGGCACGCTCTCGGTGGGAGCCCCCGCCGATGTCACGCTCATCAACCCCGGCTTGGAGTGGACCGTGGACAAGCACGCCAGCTTCTCGCGCTCCCGCAACACCCCGTTCCACGGCTGGGAACTCAAAGGCCGCGCGGTCAGGACGATTGTGGGTGGGAAGACGGTTTGGGCGGTGTAGGAACAGAAGATCTCGCGCAAAGGCGCAAAGAACGCAAAGGAGAAGAGGGGATTTCGGCTTGATGCGGGCCCATTTCATAGAGGATTGGTGGTTTACCGATGGGGACGCCACTGTAGTTATCAAATCCAGAGGGCGTCACGGCCCGGCGTACTACGTGAAGTATGATATCCGGACATCAAAGGCATTGGGTTCAGCAAGCGGGTTCAACCCAGAACTACCGGAATGGGCCAAGCCATACGCGGACTAAAAAACATTTTTCCCGTTCCGAACCTTTGCGTTCTTTGCGTCCCTTTGCGCGAAATTTTTCCGTCCCTTTTTGGGAAATCCCGAGAATAATTCTTCACATGCTCGCCCGGTTCGGCATGATGGCCCCATTATGAGCAAACTCGAACTCCTCGACCGTATTGTGAACCCCGGCATCGTGGCAATCATACGCGCCGACTCGTCGGAACAACTCTTGAGTGTTGCTGAGGCGCTCTATGAAGGCGGTGTGACCGGGATGGAAGTCACGATGACCACCCCCAACGCGCTTCAGGTCATTAGCGATGTCGCCAAGCGGTTCGGCAAGAAAGTGCTCATCGGTGTCGGCAGCGTGCTCGACCCCGAAACCTGTCGCGCCGCCCTCATTGCCGGGGCGGAATTTGTCGTGACGCCCACGACCCGGCCCGAGGTCATCCAGATGTGCAACCGCTATGGCAAGCCGATCGCCAGCGGCGCCTACACTCCCACCGAAGCGCTCACCGCCTACGAGTCGGGGGCGGATTTCGTGAAAATTTTCCCCGCCGACCAACTCGGGCCGCAATACATCAAGAACATCCTCGCCCCCATGCCGCAGCTTCGGATCATCCCGACGGGCGGTGTGACGGTCGCCACCACGGAAGCCTTCATCAAGGCCGGCAGCGTTGCCCTCGGAGTGGGGGGAAGCCTCGTGAGCAAGGAGATCCTGAAAACCCAGGACTGGAAGAAGCTCACCGAGACCGCCGCCGCATTTATCGCGGCAATCCAGAAGGCGCGCGCATAGTCCCAAGGCCGCCGCATCTCGAAGGGATCGGGATGCCGAGGACAAGAGACGGACCATTCCCGGTGGCAAGCCGTTAAAACGGCTGATACCTCTGGTTGTCTCCAACCACCGGGCTAAAGCCCGGTGTCAATGAGAATGGGGGGCGTGATTAAAAGTGGTTTGCCTGAGCGCCAACGGCGCTAGACCAGTTTCGGTTTAATTTGTCGCATTCCTCTCGCCCCGAAGGGGCTGAGTAAACGAGCCCAGGGCAGCGCCCTGGGTATGCGTGAGAGAGAGCCGTGCCCTGCAAGGGCACTGGGAAACGCTCGCGCTCAATCCGCTCCCCCTTACCAGCGCC
>CAIYQA010000516.1 GCA_903928175.1 uncultured Spartobacteria bacterium
CTACAGCCCTCTTTCCTTCTTCGCGGTAAGTCCTTGGGCGTTGCCCAAGGCTGGTATAGCTAGCGCCGTTGGCGCTCAGGCAAACCACTTTTAATCACGCCCCCGATGAGGAAGCTCTGGAATTTTTTCTTCCAGAGGATTTTCTTGGGTATATTGTTTATCAAATCCCTGCCCCATGGATCTTAAAAATGCGGTGAGATATCATATCCTCGATCACGCTTTCAGGCGTGTGCGAAAGGTATTGCCTCCCTCGGATCGATGGCAGGGGCCAGCCACCGGTAAATACATCTCTCGGGCCGAATTGCCCAAGCATCCGCTCATTCATTACCGGGAGATTTACCCGGAGCAGAGAATTGCCTGGAGCGACCTTCAACTCCCCCCGGCGGAAGCGACCGAGGTGGAGGCGCTTTCCCAAATCGACGACTGGACCAATCAAATACGGGTCGGTTTTTTCGCCCGTTCGCAGAAGATGCGCTACACTTGGTATTCCCACTCGCTGCTGACCGCGAATGACGATCTGTACGGCAATCTGCATTTTCCCCACACGCCCGATTTCGATTACGAGCCGCACCCGATGTTTACGCATCCGCGCCATTCGCCATTGGACCAGCAATGTCGCGGCAAGACGCTGGTGCTGTTGTCGCTGCCGAACCTCTACCATTTCGTTTTCGAGGCGATCGCCCGGCTTGCCCTTGCGCAAGAAGCGGGAATGGAAGCCTCTTGCTACGATCATTTTCTGGGCGAACCGCCAAGTCTGCCCTTTCATCACGAAATTTTCGGCTACCTGGGCATTCCGACCGACCGCATTCTGAGCCCGTCGGGCGGCGCGCAGCATTGCCGTTTTTCCGAGCTGCATTTTTCCAACACAACCTACGGCATCCCCCCGGAGTTGATCTCTATTCTGCGCTCCTATCTCGCGGCGGTCCCGAGGGTTTCCCCGCCGTTTGCGTGTCCCCGGAAATTGTATCTTTCCCGGGCCGCCTATCCCACGCGGCGACTCGTCAATGAAACAGCGGTCACGGAACTGCTGGCGCGCCACGGGTTCACCACGGTTTGTCCGCACGAACTGAGTTACGCCCAGCAAAAAGTTCTGTTTGAGGAAGCCGAGGTCATTGTTTCCAGCCACGGCGCAGGGCTGGCCAATCTGATCTGGTGCAAGCCGGGCACGAAAGTGATCGAGTTGCGTTCCAAGCACCACACCCGCGGCTATTGGAAGCTGTATTGGAATATCAGCAGCGCCTGCAATTTGCAGCACCGGTGGGTGAGTTGTGAGGACACCCCCAACGCGCACGCCCATGGCCCGCAGTATTCCGACCTGATCGCGCCGCTCGACTCCCTTACTGCCTGTCTGGAAAATTGAGGTAGAGCATTTATGCAGCGCTTGGCAGAATCCGAAGCAAATGGGATCGGGATGCCTTTGTGTCCCTCTGGGACAATTCTACCACATCTAGAGGTATTATACCATTGATGAGAATAAACCGGTATAAATCC
Organism: uncultured Spartobacteria bacterium; assembly: GCA_903928175.1. GTDB lineage: Bacteria > Verrucomicrobiota > Verrucomicrobiia > Chthoniobacterales > Chthoniobacteraceae > UBA695. The sequence goes on from CAIYQA010000516.1 coordinate 1,492, forward strand.
CAAAGGAGAGGCGAAGGAATCAGGAAGCCAGGAAACCAGGAAAAGGACAGATCGAATCCGCCTCCGTTCCTGGTTTCCTGGCTTCCGGATTCTTCCTGTTTTTAACGATTCTTATTCGCGTTTGGTATTATTTCGTGACGGTAACGACTGCCGATTTGCCGACGTTGCCCGCCGCGTCGTAAGCGTAGGTTTGCAGCGTGTGAGTGCCCGCGCTGAGCCCCGTGGTGTACCAAGTGAAAACCAAGGATGCAGGCAGGCTGGAACCGGTGGCAGTTCCGGCGAGGCGTCCGTCGAGGTAGATTTCCAGCTTGGTGACCGCGACATTGTCGGTGCAGGTGACATACACATTTTGGGTGCGTGAAGCTACCTTGGAGCCATTGGTGGGCGAGGTGATTGCCGTGACCGGCGCAATGCTATCGGCGGCGATGTTTTTGACAGTTACGGAAATCGAGGCGGTGCCGACGTTCCCGGCGGCATCGTAAGCGCGCACCTGCAAAGTATGGGTGCCGTTGGGGTAGGTGGTCGTGTTGAGCGGGAACACTGCGGAAGCGCCGGTGTTTTGTGCGACAAGCTTCGCATCCATATAAAGCTCCACGCGGGTGACGCCGATATTGTCCGTGGCGCTCACGCTCACGCTGGCGGTGCCCGAAACAGTGCTCCCGTTGACGGGCGAGACGAAAGTGGCGACCGGCGCGGTGGTATCCGGCGCGAGATACGTCTTCGCGGCGGTGACGGCCCGCAAGGCGTTGACGCGGCCGTTACCGTAATAGATGTCCGGCCCGGCTGTGCCGAGATCGTCGCAGTTGCTCAGGAGAAGGCTGACAAGCTGCGCATTGGAAAGGCTCGGATTTGCCGAGGCCATGAGCGCCAGAACGCCCGAGGTCACGGGAGTGGAAAACGAGGTGCCGCTCCAGGAGCCGTAACCGTTGCTGCCGCTCAACGTCACGATGTTCTCGCCCGGGGCGCAGAGATCCACATAGCTGCCGTAGTTGGACCAGCTTGTGCGCGTGTCCGAGGAGTTGGTGGCGGCGACAGAGACGACGTTGCTGCAAGCCGCCGGATAAACGGGGGTGCTGTTGCCATTGTTTCCCGCGGCTGCGACGACGATGCACTGCTTGCTCCAGGCGTAGTTGATCGCGTCCTGCAAAGTGAGCGAAGAGGAGGTGCCGCCGAGGCTCAGGTTGATGATCCGCGCGCCGTGGTCGGCGGCGTAGGTGATGCCTTGGGCAATGGCCGAATAGCTGCCCGAGCCGGTGGCGTCGAGCACGCGCACGGGCAGGATCGGATTCGCCCAGGCAACCCCGACCACGCCGAGATTGTTATTGGCGTTGGGGGCGATCGTCCCGGCGACTGCGGTGCCGTGGCCGTTTTGATCCATCGGCGTGGAGGTGTTGGCGACGAAGTCCCAGCCGGTGGTCAGCACTTTGCCCGCAAGGTCGGGATGAGCGGAGTTTACGCCGGTGTCCACAACGGCAACGACCACGCCCGGGGCTCCGGTGGTGATGTCCCACGCTGCGGGAGCCTGGATTTTCGCGAGGTGCCATTCCTGGCCTTGCGTAAAGAGTGGGTCGTTCGCCGTGGCTAGAGCCTTGGCGGTGGCATCGACTTCCGCATATTGCGTGTCGGGATGTTCCCGGAGGCTCTGGAGTAATTGCGCGGCCTTGGCGGCGGGCACGCGGATCACCCGCGCATTGATCTCGCGCACCGTGCCTTGCTCGCGCGCGCCGTGGGCGGCGAGAATGGCTTGGTAAGGCACATCCGCCGTCGGCAGCTTGCGCCGGACAATGATCCCGACTTCCGGGTCGGGGGCGGCGAAGGCGCTTTGGCAGAGGCAAAAAGCCAGGGCAAGGGAGAGAATGCGCACGGAAACGTGCACGGCATCGGTGAGAAAACCGGGGGACAGTTTCATAATATAAGAGAAAGCAAAGTTATCCTTATTCGTCAATAGATTATGAAATCCAATAAAGCAGGATGAATGCCGCAGTCCCCCCCCCCGCGTTGGAATCTCCGCTTTTCTTAACACTCCCCGCGCGCGCCGAGGCTAGACCAGTTTCGGTTTAATCTCTTCCGGGTCAATTCCCCGCCGCTTGCGGCGTAAGGTTGAGCGGCGCGGCACTGAAATACCCCGTCCGTTTGCGGCGGGGATGGGTTTATTTTGTCGCATTCCTCTCGCCCCGAAGGGGCTGAGTAAACCAGCCCAGGGCAGCGCCCTGGGTATGCGTGTGAGAGAGCCGTGCCCTGCAAGGGCACTGGGAAACGCTCGTGCTCAATCCGCTCCCCCTTACCAGCGCC
>CAIYQA010000517.1 GCA_903928175.1 uncultured Spartobacteria bacterium
GCGGCTTTACCCGCCGCGAGCCCCGCGCCGGGCGTTGTCCCGGCCCTCAACCGGGAACGGCTTGCCACCCTCAAGGAGTTGGACATGGATGGGGACCAAGGGTTCTATTATTCCTTGCTGGAAACCTTTCTCCAGAGCGCGCGGGCGGACATCGACTCCATAAAAGAGACGCTCGAACGCGGCGCATTTGACAAGCTGCGCGACAAAGCCCATTCGCTCAAGGGATCCAGCCGCAACATCGGCGCGGACACCATCGGGGAGATCTGCCAGGAAATGGAAACGCTCGCGAACACCCACACGCGGCAAGGCGCGGGAGAGTTGATGGAGCGGCTGGCCACGGAGTTTGCCCGGGTCGAACAGGAGATCGGCCGGGAGATGGGGGCCAAGTAACCCGAGAGGTGGCTATTTTTTGGTGGAGGCGCGCCTCGCCGCTTGCTGAATGGCCCCCCGGGCGCAGGGGATGCGAGGTTACTCCACTGTCACGCTCTTGGCCAGGTTGCGCGGCTTGTCCACGTCGCAGCCGAGCTTGACGGCGAGATGATACGCGAAGAGCTGGAGCGGGATCACGGTCAAGAGCGGCGAGAGGTAATCCGGACAGCGCGGGATGTAGATCACGTCGTCCGCGACCTTGGCCAGCTTGGTGTCGCCCTCGGTACCGATGGCGATCACCGGGCCTTTGCGGGCTTTGACTTCCTCGATATTGGAGATGTTTTTGTCATACACCGAATCGTCCGGCGCGATGAAGACGGAGGGAACCTCGGGGCTGATGAGCGCGATGACGCCATGTTTGAGCTCGGCGCTCGGGTGTCCCTCGGCATGCAGGTAGCTGATCTCCTTCATCTTGAGCGCCCCTTCCATTGCCACGGGGTAATTAAACTGGCGGCCCAGGAACATCATCGCTTTCGCGTAGGAATATTTTTCGGCGATGGTCTTGATGTAGTCGCTCTGCTTAAGGATGGAGCGCACCTTTTCCGGGATGGCCTGGAGTTCCTCCATGATCTGGATGCCCTCGGAGGTGGAGAGATGCCGGATGCGCCCGAGCAGGAGCCCGAGCAGGGTCAGGATGGTGACCTGCGAGGTGAACGATTTGGTGGCCGCGACGCCGATCTCCGGCCCCGCGTGCATATAGACGCCGCCGTCGCTTTCGCGGGCAATGGTGCTGGCGACGTTGTTGCAGATGCCCAGCGTGCGGTGGCCCTTGCGCTGGCTTTCGCGCAAGGCGGCGAGCGTGTCGGCGGTTTCGCCGCTCTGGCTGATGGCAAAGACAACGGTGTCTTTGTTCATCGGCATGTTGCGGTAGCGGAATTCGCTGGCAAACTCCACTTCGGTGGGGAGATGGGCCAGGCTTTCCAAAAGGTATTCGCCAGCCATCGCGGCGTGGCAGGCGGTGCCGCAGCCGGTGAGCACGATGCGCTCGATGTTGCGCAGTTCCGTGGGCGTCATGTTGAGACCGCCGAGCTTGGCGGTGGATTCCTCCAGGGAGAGCCGCCCGCGCAGGGCATTCGCCAGAGAATCGGGCTGCTCAAAGATTTCCTTGAGCATGTAGTGGGGGTAGCTTCCCTTGCTTACGTCGTCTTCGGTGAGTTCGACCTTGCTGATTTCAAAGCCCGAGGCGCCGCCGTTGAGCGTGCTGATTTCAAAATCTTCGCCGTCGAGCGAGACGATGTCGTAGTCCCGCAGATAAACGGCCTCGCGCGTGTGGCCGACGATGGCGCTCACGTCGCTGGCGAGGAAGTTCTCGCCCTTGCCGATGCCCAGGACGAGCGGACTGCCGCGCCGCGCGCCGACGAGCACCCCGGGAACGTCTTCGTGCATGACGGCGATCCCGTAGGTGCCGGTGACTTCCTTTAGCGCCTTGCGAACGGCTTCCACCAGCCGCTTGCGGGTGGCGCCGCCGCCGATGCCGTCGTAATGTTTGCCGATGAGGTGAGCGAGGACCTCGGTGTCGGTCTGGGATTTGAACTGGTGCCCTTCGGCGGCAAGCGCCTCCTTGAGGGTCTGGTAATTCTCGATCACGCCGTTGTGGACCAGCACGAGCTTGCCGCTCTGGTCAAAGTGCGGGTGGGCGTTCTCATCGGTCACGCCGCCGTGGGTGGCCCAGCGGGTGTGCGAAATGCCGATGGAACCGCAGATGGGCTCCCGTGCGATTAACTCGGCAAGATTTGCAATGCGGCCCTTGCATTTGCGGATGCTCAATCCCCCATTGAGTGTCGCCAGCCCGGCGGAATCGTAGCCGCGATATTCCAGCCGCCGCAGGCCCTCCAGGAGGATGGGAGCCGCTTCGGATTTGCCGATGTAACCAATAATTCCACACATAATTTTTCTATACTGACAAATTTTAAGTCCAAGGGCAACATGTTCGCTGTCCGCCGGCCCCAGCAAGGGTAAACTATGAAACCGACCAATTTCTCCTCATTTTCCTCCGTCACCAATTCCACCCTCGCCATCATCATGGGCGGCGGCGCGGGCACCCGGCTCTTCCCGCTCACGAAGGACCGCTCCAAACCGGCGGTCCCGCTCGGCGGCAAATACCGGATTGTGGATATCCCGATCTCCAACTGCATCAACTCCGATCTGCGGCATATTTACGTCCTCACGCAGTTCAACAGCGCCTCCTTGCACCGTCATATCGCAAGCGCCTTTAAATTCGACCGCTTTTCCCGCGCGTTCGTGGAAATCCTCGCCGCCCAGCAAACGCCCTCGGGCTCGCACTGGTACCAGGGAACGGCGGACGCGGTGCGCCAGAACCTGCAAAATTTCCTCAGCCGCCCCTACGAGTATTATGTGATCCTGAGCGGCGACCAGCTTTACCGGATGGACTTCCGGGACCTGCTGCGCCAGCACATCGAGGAAAAGGCGGACATCAGCATCGCCACGATCCCCGTGGAACGCTCGGCGGCCTCGGATTTTGGAATCATGCACACGAACGCAAACCGCCAGATCACCCGGTTTGTGGAGAAGCCGAAGGACCCGGCCTTGCTGAATGAATTGAGAATCCCGGGCAACCTGCTCCAGGAACTCGGTCATCAACCCAATGAAGAGCTGTTCCAGGCTTCCATGGGCATTTACGTGTTCAACCGGCAGGCGCTCATCGAGGCGCTCGACAACGACTTTGTGGATTTCGGCAAACACATCATCCCGCGCTCCATTGAGAAATACAAAGTGCATTCCTACATCTTCCAAGGGTATTGGGAGGATATCGGGACCATCCGCTCGTTCTTCGAGGCCAATCTCGCGCTCACCAATGAAAAACCGCCGTTCTCGTTCTTTGACACCACGCGGCCCGTTTATACCCATGCCCGTTTCCTCCCCGGGAGCAAGATTCATGGAGCCGTCATCAAAAATGCCGTCATCTCCGACGGCTGCGTGATTTCCGACGCCCAGATCGAGCGCTCCGTCATCGGCATTCGCTCGTTCATCAACAGCGGCACCACCGTCCGGCATTCCATCCTCATGGGCAACGACTTCTTCGACGCCGACCTGGCCCAGCGCGACCACAGCGGCATGGAACTGGGCATCGGGCGCAACTGCGTGATCGATCACGCCATCATCGACAAGAACGCCCGGATCGGCGACGGCGTCACGATCACCCCGGAAGGAAAGCCGGAGCATTTCGACGGCCCCAACTACTACATCCGCGACGGGATTGTGATCGTGCCCAAAAACGCGACCATCCCTTCGGGAATGTGCATTTAGACCAGTTTCGGTTTAATTTGTCGCATTCCTCTCGCCCCGAAGGGGCTGAGTAAACGAGCCCGGGGCAGCGCCCTGGGGGTATGCGTGTGAGAGAGCCGTGCCCTGCAAGGGCACTGGGAAATGCTCGTGCTCAATCCGCTCCCCCTTACCAGCGCC
>CAIYQA010000518.1 GCA_903928175.1 uncultured Spartobacteria bacterium
AACAGCAAAAGGGCGTGCGCCCTGAAGGGGCGCTGGTAACGAGCGGTAGGTTTCTCTTTTTACCAGCGCCCTTGCAGGGCACGGGCGCTTTTACAATAAACCCAGGGCGGCGCTTCGCTCTGCCCTGGGCTGGTTTACTCTGCGCTTTCAGCGCGAAGGAGCAATCACACCGCCACGATATTCACCAGTTTCCCAGGCACGACGACGAGCTTCTTGATTTCCTTGCCGTCGGTGAATTCGCGCACTTTGGGGCTGGCGAGCGCGGCGGCTTCAATGGTTTCCTTGCTGGCATCTTTGCTCACCACGAGTTTGTCGCGCAACTTGCCGTTGACCTGGATCACCACTTCCACCTCGTCCTCGACGAGCAATGCGGGATCGTACGCGGGCCACGGTTGATCGGCGGCCAATCCCCCAAACCCGGCGAACTTCGCGCCCAGGCGCGCCCAGAGTTCCTCGGTGAGATGCGGGGCAAACGGGTTGAGCAAAACGAGCAGCGTGCGCAGCGCGGCGACCGGGCGCGGGCTGACGCTGGTGAAGGTGTTGACGTAGACCATCATCTGCGCGATGGCGGTGTTGAAGCTCAAGGCCTCGATGTCCTCGCCGACTTTCTTGATGGTGGCGTGGATGACGCGCAGTTGCGCCTTGTCGAGCGCGGTTTCGGCGGCGAGCGGGCCCATCTCCCATTCGCCCGCCTGGTTCTCCACCATGACAAGCCGCCAGACGCGGGCGAGGAAGCGCGAGACGCCTTCCACGCCGGTCATGCTCCACGGCTTGGTCTGCTCGAGCGGCCCCATGAACATCTCGTAGAGGCGCAGGGAATCCGCTCCGTACTCCGCGATCACATCGTCTGGGTTCACCACGTTGCCCCGGCTCTTGGACATCTTCTGTCCGTCCTCGCCCATGATGAGCCCCTGGTTGACAAGGCGCTGGAACGGTTCGGGCGTGGAGACGTAGCCGAGATCGAATAATACTTTGTGCCAGAAGCGGGCGTAGAGCAGGTGCAGCACGGCGTGCTCGGTGCCGCCGACATAGAGATCGACCCCGCCGGGTTTGCCGCCGCCCATCCAGTAGCGTTCGGCGGCTTCGGAGACGAAGCGCTCCGAGTTGCCCGGGTCGCAATAGCGCAGGTAATACCAGCACGAGCCGGCCCATTGCGGCATGGTGTTCAACTCGCGCGTGGCGGTTGCGCTGTAGCGCACCCAATCCTGCGCCTTGGAAAGCGGCGGTTCCGGCGTGCCCGTCGGCTTGAAATCGGCCAGCGCGGGCGGGGTGAGCGGCAGTTCGCTTTCGGAAATCGCGCGATGCTGGCCGTTTTCCCAGACGATGGGGAACGGCTCGCCCCAGTAGCGCTGGCGCGAGAAGAGCCAGTCGCGGAGTTTGAAATTGATGGCGATTTTGCCGAGGCCGCGCTCTTCGAGCCAGGCGCTGATTTTCGCCTTCGCCTCGGGGGTGGGGAGGCCGTCGATGAGCGGGGAGTTGATCGCGATGCCGTTGTCACAAAAGCCGATGGATTCCTCGGGGCTCTTGCCGGGAGCTTGGACAACAATTTTGATCGGCAACTCAAATTTCTGCGCGAACTCCAAATCGCGCTCATCGTGTGCGGGCACGGCCATGATCGCGCCGGTGCCGTAGCCGAGCAGGACATAATCGGCCACCCAGATCGGGATCTTCTCGCCGTTGACCGGGTTGATCGCATACGCGCCGGTGAAAACGCCGCTCTTTTCTTTCGCCAACTCCGTGCGCTCCAGGTCGCTCTTGCGTGCGGTCTTTTCGCGGTAGGCGCGCACGGCGGGCCATTGTTCCTCGGTTGTGATCTCGTCCACAATGCGGTGTTCCGGGGCGAGCACCATGTAGGTCGCGCCGAAAAGTGTGTCGGGTCGGGTGGTGAAAACTGTGATGTTTTTATGATTGCCTTCAATCATAAAATGCACTTCCGCCCCTTCGCTGCGCCCGATCCAGTTCTGCTGGAGCAGCTTGATCGACTGCGGCCAGTCGAGCCCTTCGAGTTCGTCGATCAAGCGCTGGGCAAACGCCGTGATGCGCAGCATCCACTGGCGCATGGGACGGCGTTCCACCGGGAAGCCGCCCACCTCGCTCTTGCCGTCGATGACCTCCTCGTTCGCCAGCACCGTGCCCAACTCGGGACACCAGTTCACGGGGGCCTCGGAGACATAGGCGAGCCGGACGCGGTCGGGGTCCGGACCGGTGTAGGTGGCAATCGACTCGGCCTTGTTCGTCGCCGGGTTGAACCAGGCGTTGTAGAGCTTGAGGAAAATCCACTGGGTCCACTGGTAATAATCCGGGTTACTCGTGGCGATCTCGCGGCTCCAATCGTAGCCGAACCCGATTTTTTTGAGCTGTTCTTTGAACCGGGCGACATTTTGGGCCGTGGTCACCGCCGGATGCTGGCCGGTTTTGATGGCGTATTGCTCCGCCGGGAGGCCGAAGGAATCCCACCCCATCGGGTGCAGGACGTTGTAGCCGTTCATCCGCTTGAAGCGCCCGATGATATCCGTGGCAGTGTAGCCTTCGGGGTGGCCGACGTGCAACCCCGCCCCGCTCGGGTAGGGGAACATGTCGAGCACGTAATATTTCGGGCGGGAGGCATCAAAGCCGGGTTCGCCGGGATTCGGCACGCGGAAGGTTTGATGCTCCTCCCAATACGCCTGCCATTGGGGCTCGAAAACGTCGAAGGGATACGGTTTGCGTCGGTCACTGCTCATGAGGGGGCAAAACATAGGGAAATCCAGAATGGTGAACAATAAGTTTCCGTCTCCCCGCTCCAACCCTCGTTCCCAAATGGAGTTTGGGAACGAGCAAGGGAAAATGATTTCAGCGCCAAAGGCGCGGCCCCATACCAGCCTGGGCTGGAGCGAAGCGCAGGCCCAGGACTCCATGCGTCTAAAGTGTCAGGGCTGTAGGCCCGCACTAACCCTGTGGGCGAAAGGATGGTGCGGGCTTTCAGCCCTAACCGATGTGGCGCAAATGCCTGGGGCGTTGCCCCAGGCTGGTATGGGGCCGCGCCTTTGGCGCTCAGAAGAACGCCGATTTGGGAACGAGAAAAACACCGAGCCGCGGTTCCTCTCCACTTTGCGACTTTGCGTCTTTGCGTGAGCCTAAAAAAACGCCGAGGCCTTTCTCCTTCCTCAGGAAAACCCCTACGAGTTCAATAATACTTCCTCCCAAGAAAGAACGATTGCCTGCCGCTCCCTCTCGCCGTTAGACTGGCGGCCATGCTTGATACCGCCCCCCGAGTTTCCGCGCCTTCCATGACGCGCGAGACATTCGCCCAAGCCTACCGCTGGATGCTCCTGGCCCGGCTGCTGGAAGAGAAGCTGGCGAGCCTGTACCGGGGCGGAAAAATCAACGGCGGCGTGTTCCTGGGCAAAGGCCAGGAGGCGTTGAGCGCCTCGCTCGGCATGGCGTTGCGCAAGGGGGACATTTTTGCCCCCTTGATCCGGGATCAAGCCGGTCGCCTGGCTTTTGGCGAAGACATTTTGGATGCCGTGCGCACTTATCTCGGCTCGAAGCTCGGTCCCATGCGCGGGCGCGAGGGAAATGTCCACCGGGGCCGCATCAGCGAGGGCAGGCTGCCGATGATCAGCCATCTCGGCGCGATGATCTCCGTGGTTTGCGGTGCGTTAATGGCCCGGCGTTTCAAGGGCGAGACCGGCGTGGTAGGGGCCACATGCATCGGCGATGGCGGCACTTCCACCGGGGCATTTCACGAAGCGCTCAACCTTGCCGCGGTGGAGAAACTCCCGCTGGTGCTGATCGTCGCCAATAACCAGTTTGCCTATTCCACGCCGAATTCCCGGCAGTTCGCCTGCAAAGACCTCGTGGACCGGGCCGTTGGATATGGGATCGACGGTCACTCCGTGGACGCCACTGATTTGGACCCCTGCCTGGAGGTTGTGGGCAAAGCCGTCGAGCGCGCCCGCTCCGGCCACGGTCCGCAACTGATCGTCGCCCACCTGCTCCGGCTGGCCGGCCACGGCGAACACGACGATGCGGGTTATATCGACGAGACACTCAAGAAATCCGGGCTTGGACGCGATTGTCTGCAACGGGCCGAATGCGCACTTTTGGAGCGCGGATGGGCTTCGACAGCCGATTTGGAATGTTGGCGCGAGGAGGCGCTGCGGCAGGTGGAAGAGGCGGTGGCCACCGTTCAGCGCGAACCGGCGCCCGATCCCGGCGAAGAAAACTGGTGCGCCCTCTCCACGCCGCATTTGGACGACACTTTTGGACATTAATCCGCACGCGCCGTAATGATCACCTATCTCGAAGCCATCCGCGAAGCCCAGGCCAAGGCCCTGGCGGACGATCCCCGCGTCTATATCTATGGGCAGGATGTGGGCGAGTTCGGCGGCGCGTTCAAGGCCACCAAAAATCTCGCCAGCGAATTTCCCGGGCGCGTTCTGGATGCGCCGATCAGCGAAGACGCCATGGTCGGTTCCGCCATCGGCGCGGCGATCGAGGGGATGCGGCCCATCATCGAAATCCAATTCGCGGATTTCTCGACCCCCGCCTTCAACCAGATCGTCAACCACGCTGCGACCCTCTTTTGGCGCACCGAAGTGGCCTGCCCGATCACCATCCGGCTTCCCTCCGGCGGCACCGCCGGGAGCGGCCCCTTCCACAGCCAGAGCATGGAAGGGCTCTACGCCCATTACCCCGGGTTGGTGGTGATGACGCCCGCGACGGTGGAGGACGCCTACTCGATGCTGCTCGAAGCGGTCGCCATCGACGACCCGGTGATCTTCTGCGAGCACAAATATCTTTACTACCATTTGAAGGCCGACGGGTTGCCCACCGAGGCGCTTCCCGTGGGCAAGGCGCGGATTGCCCGCCAGGGGCGCGACGCCACGGTGGTCACTTACAGCGCGATGGTTCACGAATGTCTCGCGGCAGCGGAGGAACTGGTCGTGGAAGGCTATGAAGTGGAAGTCGTGGACTTGCGCTCCATCAAACCGCTGGATACCGACACCGTGCTCGCCAGCGTGGCGCGCACGGGCAGGCTCCTGGCCGTGGGGGAAGCTTGGCCGTGGGGCGGCGTCACGGCGGAAATCCTGGCCCGCGTCGCCAGCGAAGGCTTTGGGCTCCTGGATGTCCCGCCCCGGCGGCTCAACGCCAAAAACACCCCCGTTCCTTTCCATCCCAACCTCTGGGGCACGCACCGCCCGACCGCACAGACCGTCGCCCGCGCCATGCGCGAACTGCTCAGACTTTGACGCAGGCCCATTACACGCACAGAAAAAACAAAATCAGGAAACCATGAAACCAAGAAAAGAAGAGAATGGTTCCTTTACCGAGACAGGACACGCTTTGCTCCTCTCCTTTCCTGGTTTCCTGGCTTCCTGATTCCCATTCCGATGCACCCACACAGAAAAAATCAGGAAACCATGAAACCAAGAAAAAGAGAGAATGGTTCCTCTACCGAGACAGGACACGCTTTGCTCCTCTCCTTTCCTGGCTTCCTGGCTTCCTGATTCATCCTGAACTCTTTCCCATTCCGATGCCGCAGATACCCATCATCATGCCCCAGCTTGGCGAGTCCATCGCCGAGGCCACCATCGTCAACATCGCCGTGCAAGTGGGCGACCAGGTCGAGGCCGACCAGGATGTTATTGAAGTGGAGACCAACAAAGCCGTCATGAGCGTCACCACGCCGTGCCCGGGCCGCGTTGGCTGCATCCTTGTCGAGGCCGGGCAGAGCTATTCCGTGGGGGCCATTCTCGGCTACCTGGAAGCCACCGAGGAAGACGCCATCCGGCACGGGCTCGATGTTCCGGCTCCCGCCGCTGTCTTGGAAACCGCCGGGTCTGACGGCGAAGAAGCCGCCGCCTGCCCCGAGGCCACCCTACCCGCCGCCGTTCACCCGACCGTACGCGGCCTGCCCGTGCCCGCCCATGCCGCCGGGGCCAGCTATATGTCTCCCCGGATGAAAGCCCGGATGAATGAACTCGGCCTGCATGCCGCCGACCTCGCGGGCATTGCGGGAAGCGGCGCGGCGGGCCGCGTGACGATCGAGGATTTCGAGCATTTCCTGGCCCAGTTGGAAAACTTGACGATTAGCCAGGCTTCCCCCATGCGCGTGGCCGTGGCCGACGCCATGCGCCGCAGCGCCACGCGGCCCATTGCCACGGCGGGCGTCCCCCTCATCCTCGACGCCGTGTTGGCCCACCGCAAACAAGCCGACCCGAAACCCGGCCCGGCGCTCTACGCACTGCGTGCGCTGGGGATTGCCCTTTCGGAAAACAGCGCCCCGGCGGGCCGCCTCGTCGGCGACCGCATCGCGCACCCGCCCGCCATTGATATTGGGTTTGCGGTGGAAGTCGAGGATGGTGTCCTCGTGCCGGTGTTGCGCAGTGTGGATTCCACCCGGCTCGCCGATCTCGTTCCGCGGTACAACGAACTGGTTGAACTGGCGCGCCAGCGTCGCCTCCCCCCGTCGGCTTCGGGCGGTTCCGTCGCCACCGTCACGAACTTCGGCACGTTCGGCCTTACGTGGGCCACCCCCATCCCGCTGCCGGAACAGACGCTTGTGCTTGGGTTGGGCGCAGGCCGTGTGGTTCCGCAATGGAATACGCAAAACCGAACTTTTGAACCCGCGACGGAAGCGCAACTGACCCTCAGCTTCGATCACCGCGTGCTTGATGGCGGCGCTGCCGGGCGACTGTTGGGCCGCGTGGTGGAGTTGTTGGGCGACCCTGGACAGCTTTAGTCTAGAGCATTTTCGTTTGACGTTGTCGCATTGATTGTGCGCTGAAAGCGCAAGGGAAACCAGCC
>CAIYQA010000519.1 GCA_903928175.1 uncultured Spartobacteria bacterium
AAGTGGGCGAGCTGCTTGGTGAAGACGAATAACAGTCCCATTGCATAAAAAGCGCCGAGGCTGGCACTGCACGGACATTTTCAAAGCGGCGGATCAACTCAAAAAATGTATCACGCCGTGATATACTTTCGATTGCGTCAAACGCCTGGAAATCAGCAAATAGATCGGCAATAATTGAGGAATTCATGAAAACGGAACCCGTATTTACGCTGTAATGCAGCAACTTATGAATCGTTGACATCGGCAAAAAGATCGGCAATACTGTATCGACTTATGACCCTTTACGATTCGTCAGCCGACATGGAGCCGCTCCTGCCGGACGACAAAAAAGGCGAGTTATCGGGAGCGGCCACATTGCTGTTTGCCGAAGCATCGCGGATAGCCGGGGCGCTGCGTCCGCACACCCGTTCCAAGATCGCTTCGCTGGTGCGTTCCATGAACGGATACTACTCCAACCTGATCGAGGGGCATCGCACCAAGCCCCAGGAGATCGAGTCCGCGCTCCGAAAAGATTTTTCCAGCAACAAGAGTATCCGTGAAAAACAGTTGCTTCACCTCGCCCATCTCGAAGCGCAGGAGGCGTTGGAGGCAATGAATCTGCCGGTGGCCGAGTTGGTGAAGCCGGAGGCCATTTGCCTTATCCACAAGGAATTTTGCAAACGGCTGCCTCCCGAGATGCTGGTGGTCAAGGACGGTGCCGGAAAGACCTATGATGTGATTCCTGGCGAGGTCAGGAATTACAACGTCGCGGTAGGGCGCCATCTGGCTCCCGATTACAAGGCGCTACCCAGATTGATGGAGCGTTTTTCGAACTTTTATGTCCAGGAGGCGGGCAAATCGACGGCGACAAGCATCATCGCTGCGATGGCCGCCCATCATCGGCTCGCATGGATTCACCCCTTTGGGGATGGAAACGGTCGCGTGGCCAGGCTGACGACCCATCTCTGGCTCAGAAGCATGGGAGCCGGTGGAGAAGGTCTCTGGACGCTCTCGCGGGGACTGGCGCGCCGGGTGAACGACTATCGCGTGGCGCTTGATGCCGCTGATGAAAAACGCCGGAACGATTATGACGGCCGCGGCTACCTATCCGAAACCGCGCTGCGCGCCTTCTGCGGTTTTATGCTGGAAACCGCCATCGACCAGACCCGGTTCATGGCCGAACTTCTCGACATCGGCAATTTTGAAAACAGGCTGACGGCCTATTGTCGGCAGCAGGAAGCCGAAGGCAGCTTGCACCGGGACGCCGCGCTCCTCGTCAAGCAGGTGTTCCTCGAAGACGAAATTCGGAGGGGCGACGCCGCCCGCATCCTCAACGTCTCGCCAAGAACTGCGCAATCGGTCATCGGCGAGCTTCTGGAGAAGAGATACCTCACCTCTCCAAGCCCCAAGGGGACACTCAGACTCGACTTTCCCAACAGGGCCCGCTCGTTTCTGTTCCCTGAACTCTATCCGGCGGGTTCCTCGACAGATATGGATAGTGAAATGGCTCCGTAGCCAAGCCTGTCGTTGCGGCTGGATGCTAGAGCGTAAAACAGCCGACCAGCCTTACCAATACGTCCTTCCTAGCTAGGCAAAATCTTTACACGCGAGGCGTTTTTTTCGCCGGATGGAAAGAGAAGAACGAACACATTGAAGGTATTATTGAAGAAGTGGTAACGCAATGTTAACGACTCCATCGTGGCCGTCGTCGTCATAATTTGTCCGTCTTCATGATCCTTCCTCCCCCTCTGCATGTCCTTCACAAACTCGAATTCTAGTCCACATTTGTCTGGCCAGATCAGACCACCAAATGCCTTGGTAAAAGCAGGAGACTCGAAATAATTCCTGACTTCGGCGGGAAAGGGCCCGTCCCTTTGCGTTTTATGAAAAACGAGCAGAGCACAGCGCTTCGGAGAGCGCTCCACGTAGCGGCGAAGGGTTGCCTGAACTGAGCCACCGAATTTATTTGCAAGCACACGCGCCGAGTTAATGGAAAGCGGTAACTTGGCTGCTTCTTCATTAAACCTGTCTAGCTGAAATAAACTGGCAGAAGAAAAAAAACTCGCCTCACGTTCGAACTCCTCCTTGACCTCGGGAACGATGGTGTTTTCGTCGTCTTGACAGCCAAGCAATTCCCTTTGCCAAGGGATCACGCCATGTCCTACCTCGTGCAACTTCACAAAATTCTTGCGGGCAGGTTTTTGGCTTTGGTCTAAGTAGATGGTTTTCTCCCTCAAATCGATCATACCCAAGACTTTTCGCGTGATCGCTCCAAAAAAGTTCATACCTCGGGAGACAAAATCTTGTTGGATGTTGCTCAGATCGACTCCGTGAGCAAGTGACAATTCGCAATACTCTATAATTTTGTCAACCGGGGTCGGAAACACGCCAAATGCCTTGGAGCCGAGAAGAATATTGTTAGCAATTTTTTCGATCTCCTCGACAGAGGCAAGTGGCTCAAGTTTCATTTTTGTTTGGTTTTCGAGCGTAAAAAATTCAGATAATTGGCGAGTTCTTGCTCCTCTTCGGCAGTAAGTTTTGCCTGGCTGAATAGCGCTGCTCCTGCGAGCGTCTTTGGGCCTTTGGATTTGTCT
>CAIYQA010000520.1 GCA_903928175.1 uncultured Spartobacteria bacterium
ACGAGTTGTTGCAAATTATGCAACAACTGCCGCCGACGGGAAAACCTATCGGGTGGACTTTTACAACCTCGACGCCATTCTTGCCGTTGGTTACCGGGTTCGCTCCCCGCGTGGCGTCCAATTCCGCACTTGGGCAACTGCCCGGCTGAAGGAATACCTCGTCAAAGGGTTCGTCATGGACGATGAGCGCCTCAAAAACCCCGATGCCAGCGTCTATTTCGAGCAACTGCTGGCGCGCATCCGCGACATCCGTTCGTCGGAGAAAGTCTTCTGGCGGAAAATCTGCGACATCTACGCCACCAGCATCGACTACGACGGCAAATCGGAAACCAGCCAGGCTTTCTTCGCGCAGGTGCAGAACAAAATGCACTGGGCCGCCCACGGCCACACCGCTGCAGAGGTCATCCACGCGCGCGCCGACGGGCGCAAACCGCACATGGGCCTCACCCACTTCGCGGGCAAGGAACCGCGCCGCAACGAGATCGCCGTCGCCAAGAACTACCTCAACGAGGGTGAACTCGAACTCCTCAACCGGATCGTCAACGCCTACCTTGAATTCGCCGAACTCCAGGCCCGGCGCGGACGCCTCATGAAGATGGCCGATTGGTCTGCCAAGCTCGACGACTTCCTCAAGCTGGGGGATCACGACCTGCTCACCCACGCCGGGAAAATTTCCGCCGAGCAGGCGAAAGAAAAAGCCGAACGGGAATACGACCGCTACCGGAAGATCATCGACGTCGAGCCCACCCAGGTGGACAAGGATTTGGATGCCGCAGTTGAGAAGCTGAAACTCAAAGGGGCGAAAGCTAGCGCAAAGCTGCCGGGCGGGAAGAAGGGAGGAGCGGCGTGAGCCGATTGTCAGACGTTGCAGATTTGATTATGGGGCAATCGCCCCCTTCATCTTCTTATAATGAAGAAGGCAGGGGTTTACCATTTTTCCAAGGAAAAGCCGATTTTGGATTTCGTCATCCCGCCATCCGAATCTTCTGCGATGCACCGAAAAAAGTTGCGCATCGATCTGATATTCTGATGTCGATTCGAGCCCCCGTTGGCCCAACGAACATTGCAGATCAAGACTGCTGTGTTGGTCGAGGGCTCGCCGCTATCAGGGCACAGAAAATTGACGGAGATTTTCTGTTCTTCAACCTGAGATACCTTGAAAAGGAAATTGCCGGACTGGGCACCGGCAGCACATTCCACGCAATCAATAAAATTCAGCTTGCTGAAGTGGATGTAAACAGAGGTAATTTTAGCATTCCCGAACAGCGAAAAATCGCGGAAGTCCTGGGAACAGTGCATCGGGCCATCGAACAGCAAGAGCGCCTGATTGCCCTCACCGCCGAACTCAAAAAGACCCTCCTCCACCAACTCTTCACCCAAGGCCTCCGCAACGAACCCCAAAAACAAACCGAAATCGGCCCCATCCCGGAGAGTTGGGAGGTGGTTAAACTGTCGGACGTATGCTGGTTCCAGAGCGGCGGAACGCCTTCAAAACAACGGCCTGATTATTGGGAGGGAACAATCCCTTGGGTGTCGCCAAAAGACATGAAACGCCCGCGACTCTCGAATGTGGTCGACCACATTTCAGAAGAGGCGCTAGACCAAGGAAGCAAACTGGCCCCAGCCGGTTCCGTCTTCGTTGTAGTTCGGGGGATGATTCTCGCCAAGGACGTGCCGGTCGCGTTGGCGGAAGTCCCGATGGCTATCAATCAGGACATGAAAGCCATCGTTCCTGGACCACGACTGCTCTCGGATTTCCTCCTGTATGCCATGGTCGCTTTCAAACAGATGCTGTTTGAGAAAGTCGGACGCTCTGCCCACGGCACCATGACGCTGATGAGCAGCGAGATCGCAAGCTTTCAACTTCCGTTGCCCGACAAGAAGACCCAGCAGGAAATCGCCAACGCCATCAAGACGCTGGAAAAAAAGCACCAAATCCACCAGCGCAGACACGCCACCCTCACCGCACTCTTCCGCACCCTGCTACATGAGTTGATGACAGCCCAGCTTCAAATTAAATAACCTCAATCGGAAAATCATACTATGCCCACTACACAATCCATTAAAGTAAAGGACCTGCGTTTGGAT
>CAIYQA010000521.1 GCA_903928175.1 uncultured Spartobacteria bacterium
AGGTCTTCATCGGAAAAGGGGGAAAGATTTTGATTGTGGAAGACGACTGCCCCGCGCGAAAAAGCCTCGCCACCACAGTGCGTCGCCTGGGATTTCAGGTGTTTTGCGCGGCCAACGGCGACGAGGCGCTGCGAATTCTTGAGGGTGAACGTGAAATTCGTCTCGTCATTGCCGATCTTATTATGCCATTGTTGGGAGGAATCGAAATGGCTCAGATCGTGCGGCAGCGTTGGCCGGGGACAAAAATCATTTTGACCTCGGGTTATTCTGTCGATCCCCCGAACGAAAGCATTGCAGAATATGCGGTCTTTCTGCCCAAGCCGATTCCCCGAAACATTTTGATCCAAAATCTCCGTAAACTCCTCGATGCCTGATCTTTCCATTCTCTTGACTGAAGACGACGCCGACGTCGCCCGTTACCTGACGACCGTATTGAAATCCCTCGGCCATAAAGTCGTAGCTGTGGCTCATGACGGAGAGCAGGCGGTAAAAATGGCGCGCGATTTCAAACCCAAGCTGGTCATCATGGATATTGACCTCCCAGGCATGAACGGAATCGTTGCCGCGGGCAAAATCCTCGAAGAACACAGTGTCCCGATCATCATCAGCACGGGGCGCACGGATACCGAGGCGTTGGAAAGCACCCGGGAGCTGAATATCCAGGCGTTCCTCATCAAGCCTTTTAGCGCAGTGCAGCTTAAATCCGCGATCTCGGTTGCCATCAGCCAGCATCGGATGCAAAGCCAGGCGCGGCAGAAGATCACGGAACTGAGCGGCGCGCTCGAAGCCGTGCAAGACAAGACCGAAGTCGGAGCCTTCACCCAGGCGCGTCTGCAAGCCGTGGGCCTTACCAAACGCGAAGCGGAGGTGATGGTCTGGGTCGCCCAAGGAAAATCCAACGGCGACATCGCCACCATTTTAGAGAGTTCCCCGCGCACGGTGGCCAAGCACATCGAGCACATCTTCGGGAAATTCAATGTCGAAAGCCGCACGGCCGCCGTTGCCGAAGGACGCCGGTTGTTGCAGGAAATCGTGGCGACGGAACCGTCCTGACATTTTTGATCGAACGTCTGGCCGCTCGGGGTGTCTGAAACTTGTCCGCACAACCTGCGGCAGGCAAACACCTTGAAAGCACATGACGAAAACGACTGAAGAAATCACGGCAGAAGTCCGGCACGCAGGCCGGTGGATCGCTCCCTTGCAAGCGGAAGTGGCCCGCGTGGTGGTGGGCCAGAAATATTTGGTGGACGGGCTGCTCACGGGATTGCTCACCAACGGGCACGTCCTTCTGGAAGGCGTCCCCGGCCTGGCAAAAACGCTCACGGTCAAAACCCTCGCCGCCGGCATTCAAACCGGCTTCCAGAGGATCCAGTTCACGCCGGATTTGCTTCCCGCGGACTTGATCGGCACGCTCATTTATAATCCCCGCTCCGGCGAATTCACCGTCAAGCATGGGCCGCTTTTTTCGAACTTGATCCTCGCGGACGAAATCAACCGCGCCCCAGCCAAGGTCCAGAGCGCGTTGCTGGAAGCCATGCAGGAGCGGCAGGTCACCATCGGCGAGCAGACGCACAAACTGCCTGATCCGTTCCTGGTCCTCGCCACGCAAAACCCGCTGGAGCAAGAGGGGACCTACCAGCTTCCCGAAGCGCAACTCGACCGCTTCATGCTAAAACTGCGCGTCGGCTACCCGACCAAGGCGGAGGAGCGCCAAATCCTGGACTTGATGGCCACCAGCGCACCGAAGCTGGAAATCGAGCCCCTGGTCGATCCGTGCCAGATCATTCAGGCCCGCTCCGTCGTGAATGAAATCTATGTCGATGACCGCGTGAAAGATTACATTGTCGATGTCGTCTTCGCCACGCGCGAACCGGCCACGTATAAACTGCCGCTCGAAGGGATGATCCGCTACGGGGCTTCGCCGCGCGCAACCATTGCGCTCACCCTTGCCGCCCGTGCGCGCGCTTTCCTGCAAGGCCGTGGGTACGTGACGCCGCAGGATGTGAAGAGCATCGGCTCAGACGTGCTGCGCCACCGCATCATCGTCAGCTACGAAGCCGAGGCCGAGGAGGTCACCAGCGAAAAAATCATCGAACGCATCTTCGCCGGGCTTCCGGTGCCCTAGAGGAGAAGGATGAATGATGAATTATGAATGCTGAAACGCTTCGCCGATGGATAGCGCCGCCTTTCAACAAATGCCCGGCGCGCATCAGCGCGAAAAATAGACGATTGATGAATACGGCAGAACGGAAGCGCCAGCGTTTCATAATTCATCATTCATAATTCATCATTTCAAACACCCGTGGACGCCAAGCGCATCCTATCCAAAATCCGGCGGCTGGAACTGAAGACGCGCGCGCTGGTCGAGACGGCGTTCGCGGGCCAGTACCGCAGCGTGTTCAAGGGCCGTGGCATGAACTTTGAGGAAGTCCGCGAATACCAACCCGGCGACGAAGTGCGCACCATCGACTGGAACGTCACCGCCCGGCTCGGGCATCCTTATGTGAAGAAATTCACGGAAGAACGCGAGTTGACGGTGATGCTTGTCGTGGATGTCAGCGCCTCCGGCGCGTTTGGCAGCGTGAATCTCTCCAAGCGCGAACTCGCGGCAGAAGTCGCCTGCGTGATCGCCTTCAGCGCCATTCGCAACAACGATAAAGTCGGCTTGCTGCTTTTTTCCGATCACGTGGAACTCTTCATCCCGCCCAAGAAAGGGCGTATCCACACGCTGCGGCTCATCCGCGAGATTCTGTTTTTTGAGCCCAGCGGCCAGGGCACTGCACCCGCCCAGGCGCTCCATTACTTGAACCGCGTGCTCAGTCGCAAGGCGGCGGTATTTCTGCTTTCCGATTTCCAGACAAGCCTCTTCGACCGCGAACTCGGCATCACCGCGCGCCGCCACGATCTCATCGCGCTGCCGGTGCGCGACCCTCGTGAAAGCGCGCTGCCGGACGCCGGAATCGTTGTATTTGAAGATGCCGAAACCGGCGAGCAGATTGAGGTGAACACGGGAGACGCTTCCGTGCGCGCCGCGTATGGACACCTGGTGGAACGGCGGCGCGAAGAATGGGCCCGCGCTTTCCGGCGCAAACGGATCGACTCCATCGCGCTCACCACCGACGAAGATTACCTTCCCGCGCTCCGGGAATTCTTCCGCACCCGCGAAAGGAGGATGCGATGAAGAATATTCAATCAGGAAGCCAGGAAACCAGGAAGAGGAGAATCTGGAACTCAGGAACTCAGGAGGGGAATACGGCTCAATGCCACTATGTTCCTCGTCATGTTTCTCGTTCCCAATCTCCTGGTTGGGAAATCAGTTGCGCGCGAAACTCTGTTTTAACGGGCCTCGCCCTCCTATGGGCTTCCGCGCTTGCGGCCCACGCCCAGATCGCCCTCCCGCAGCAATCCCAACCCGCCCCCTCGCCCACGCCGGAACTCGCTCCCATCGCGCCGCCGGTGCCGGTATTCCCCTACCCTATGTGGATGGTCGTGAGCGCCGCAGTCGTCGCGCTGCTGGTTGTCGCTGCGATTCTTTGGGCCGTGGTGCGTCACATGAAAAACCGCCCGAAACCGCTGCCCCCCACCCCGCGCGAGTTGGCGCTTGCAGCCTTGGAGAAGCTGCGGGGCCGCATCGCGCAAATCGAGCCGCACCCTTTCAGCATCGAAGTCTCCGATGTGCTGCGGCTTTTTGTGACCCGTGAATTCCGCGTGCGAGCCACCCAGCAAACCTCGCCGGAGTTCCTGGCGGCAACGGCGGCGAGCCCGCGTTTCTCCGAGGCGGACAAAGCGCTTCTCGCGGCGTTTTTGGAAAAATCCGACTTGATTAAATTCGCCCGCATCCAGGCAGGCACAGCCGACAGTGAACAACTGCTGGATCAGGCGCGCCGGTTTGTGGAAGGAGGCGCACAACCGTGAACCCGTTCGACGACTTCGGCATCACGTTCGCAAACCCGTGGTTCTTGCTGCTGCTGTTGTTGATTCCCCTGCTGGCGTACCTGCGAGGCCAGCGGGGTGGTGCACCCACGGTCCTTTTCTCCTCCACGGAATCGTTGCGCACGCTGGGCAAGCGGGCGCAAAGCCGCGCTGGGAATTTTCTCACAGGACTGCTTTTCCTCGCTCTGGCGCTGCTCATCCTGGCGCTCGCACGTCCGCAAAAAGGAAAAACGCTGAGCCAGGTGGAGGCCAGCGGCATCGACATCATGCTGCTGCTGGATGTTTCAGGGTCGATGCAGGCGGAAGACTTCACCATCGGCAACCGGCCCGCGAGCCGGATCACTGTCGTCAAAAAAGTGACCGAGCAATTTATCGAGCAGCGGCCTAATGACAGGCTCGGGATTGTGGCGTTCGCCGGACGGCCTTATTTGGTCAGCCCCCTCACACTGGATCACCCCTGGCTCTTGCAAAACATGGACCGCGTGAGCATCGGCCTGGTGGAGGACGGCACCGCCATCGGCTCCGCAATCGCTTCTGCGGCCAACCGGCTCCGGGGAGACAAGAACGCGAAAAGTCGCGTCATCATTCTCTTGACAGACGGCGACAACAATCTCGGCAAGATTTCACCAACCACCGCTGCGGAGGCGGCTCGGGCCATCGGCGCACGCATATACACCATCGGAGCCGGCAGCGATGGCATGGCGCAAATGCCGACGGGGCATCGCGATCCGTTTGGCCGAATGATTTACCAGCAGGTGGCGCCGCTCCAGGCCGACGCGCTCAAGCAAATCGCCGCCATCGGCAACGGCCAATTCTTCCGCGCCACCGACACTCGTTCGCTGGAGGAGATTTACAAGCAGATCGATGCCTTGGAAAAATCGTCTTTTGAAATGAAGCAATACCGCCAATACCGGGATCTCTTCGCTTGGTTCCTCGCTGCAGGAGCAGGCTTGCTCCTGGTGCAGACGCTGCTTTCGCAAACCATCTGGAGGAGGCTGCCGTGAACGCCTTTCTTTCCCATCCGCTCACTTGGGGCGCGCCGTTGTGGTTGTGGGCGCTGGCACTTTTGCCTTTCCTGGTCGCGCTCTTCGCCTGGGCAGAGCACCGCAGAATCCAACTGTTGCAACGACTGGTGGCCCCCCGGCTCCAACCGCTGCTCGCGGGCAACCTGAGCCATGGGAAACGGCGTTTGCATTTCGCGCTCATCCTGGGTGCGCTCGCCTGTTTCATTGTCGCGCTGGCCCAGCCGCGCTATGGCTACATTAGTGAAGAAGCAAAACGCAAAGGCCACGACGTGCTGATCGCCGTGGATACTTCCCGCTCCATGCTGTCCAATGATGTGGTGCCCAACCGCTTGGAACGCGCGAAATTCGCCGCTCAGGACCTGATCAATGCACTGGAAGGCGACCGCCTGGGACTCATCGCGTTCGCCGGGTGCGCATTCCTGCAAGCGCCGCTTACGGTCGATTACACCGCCGTCTTTTCCGCCCTCAACGAACTCGACACGCAAATCATTCCGCTCGGAGGCACGAACATTGCCGAGGCAATCCGCACCGCAACAGAGGCCTTCGGCAAAGGCGAGAGCGAAAGCCGCTGCCTGGTGCTTTTCACCGACGGCGAAGACCTCGGCACCGACGCTCTTGAAGCCGCACGCAAAGCGGCGGGAACCGTGCGCATTTTCACCGTCGGTGTCGGCTCTC
>CAIYQA010000522.1 GCA_903928175.1 uncultured Spartobacteria bacterium
AACAAAGGGGGTAAGGGGGAGTGTGCTCCGACACCGCCAATCCGGCTCAAATCCGTCCAAAAAAACACCGGCGCGGCAAATTGACCGCTTCGCCGCGCGAAAAATCGCCGACGATATTTAACGATGAAATATGCGGGCTAAGGGAGGAGTTTTAAGGGAGGAGTTTTAAAACCCGATAAAATCCCCGGGGGATTCATCCGAGCGAATTCGCCCGCTCGACGAAATTCCGCAAAAGCGGTCTGGTCAAAATGCAAAAAACAGACATTTTAGCTATTCGCGGTGAGAAAAGGGCAAAAAACGCATAGTCCGCTGCCCGCTCGATCACCAGAGTCTTCCGCGAAAAAAAACTAAGAAACTATGAACTTCGGCACCACACAGCCCACTAACCAAGCCGTCCTCGATTTCGTCCGCACCACGGCGGAAGTCACCAAGCCCGACCAGATTTTCTGGATCGACGGCTCCGAGGCGGAAAAAGCCTATCTCTACGACCTCGCCGTGAAGGAAGGCGTCCTCATGAAGCTTAACCAGGAAAAACTCCCTGGCTGCTACTACGGACGCTCCAACCCGAACGACGTCGCCCGCGTCGAAAACCTCACTTTCATCTGCACCCCGCGCAAGGAGGAAGTCGGCCCCACCAACAACTGGGCCGCGCCCGCCGAGATGTATGCCAAGCTCAATGGCCTGCTCGCTGGCTGCATGAAGGGCCGCACGCTGTATGTCATTCCCTACCTCATGGGCCCCGCCGGTTCCCCGCTGACGAAAGTCGGCATTGAAATCACCGATTCCATCATGGTCGTGCTCAACATGCGCATCATGACCCGCGCTGGCGCGGTCGCCTACAAGCACCTCGGCGAGAGCAACGACTTCAACCGCGGCACCCACTCGATGCTCGATATCAACCCCGAGCGCCGCTACATCGCCCATTTCCCGCACGACAATGTCGTAATCTCCCTCGGCTCCAACTACGGCGGCAACGTGCTGCTGGGCAAGAAATGCCTCGCCCTGCGCATCGGCTCCTTCCTGGGCCGCAACGAAGGGTGGATGGCCGAGCACATGCTGCTCTTGTGCGTCGAATCGCCCGAAGGCAAGAAGAACTACGTTGCGGCGGCGTTCCCGAGCGCCTGCGGGAAGACCAATTTCGCGATGCTGATCCCGCCCGCCAAATATGCGGAGAAAGGCTGGAAAATCACCACGATCGGCGACGACATCGCCTGGATGCGCCCCGGCCCCGACGGCCGTCTCTACGCGATCAACCCGGAAGCGGGCTACTTCGGCGTCGCTCCCGGCACGAACATGAAGTCCAACCCGAACGCGATGATCTCCGCGTCCAAGGACACCATCTTCACCAACGTCGCCCTCACCGAAGACCTCGACGTCTGGTGGGAAGGCAAAGACGGCCCTGTGCCGGCCAAGTTGACCGACTGGAAGGGCAACCCGTGGACGCCGGATTCGAAAGAAAAAGCCGCGCACCCCAACAGCCGTTTCACCGCGCCGATGGGCAACAACCCGGTCCTAGCGCCGGAAGCCAACGATCCGCACGGCGTGCCGATCAGCGCCATCATCTTCGGGGGCCGTCGCGCCACCACGATGCCGCTCATCATGGAAGCCTTCAACTGGAGCCACGGGGTGTACATCGGCGCCAGCATGGGATCGGAAATGACCGCCGCCGCCGTGGGTGGCCTCGGCCAGGTCCGCCGCGACCCGATGGCAATGCTGCCGTTCGCCGGGTATGACATGGGCGAATACTTCGGCCACTGGCTGGAGATGGGCAAGGAGATTGCCAATCCGCCGATGATTTTCAACGTCAACTGGTTCCGCAAAGACAAGGACGGCAACTTCATGTGGCCGGGCTTTGGCGAAAACATGCGGGTGCTCAAGTGGATCGTGGACCGGTGCAACGGCGCCGCCAAGGCAGTCGAAACCGCCGTGGGCCGCATGCCGGTGGCGGAAGAATTCGACATCGAAGGCCTCAAGGACTTCACCGCCGAAACCTTCGCCGAGTGCCAGAAGATCGACAAGGAAGAGTGGAAGAACGAGCTGCTGCTCCAGAACGAGATGTTCCTCAAGCTGTATAAGACACTGCCGAAGGAACTCGTGTTCGAGCGCGAACTGCTCGCTTCGCGCCTTTCCTAAGCTGATCCTGTAAATTGTCCACAGGCCGGGTCGCTTCTGCGATCCGGCCTGTGTTGTTTCCAAGGCGGAACTCTGGAGGGTGCAGCATCCCCTGCCCGGCAGGCGCCACGGGAAAGAAATGCCAATTTGATTGACTCCCCTTCGGCTGCGCACCAAAATCTAAAGAAATGGCCCCTTCGAAAAATCAATTCAGTCCAGTGGAGGACAGAGAGACGAAAATCGACACGAAAATCGACTTTAGCCCGAAACCCGCCAAACGCCGTTTTTGAGAAACCGATGCAAGGAATTTTCGAATTTCCAGTTGGAGACGGGAAGCGGCCTTCCATCCTCATCACCATCCCCGCATTCAATGAGGCCCAGCGGCTCCCCGTCTTTCTAAACACGCTTTTGCCCGCGCTCAACGATCTCCAAGTCCAAGGAACTGCGGCCATTCTCGTTCAGGTTGTGGATGATGGGTCGCGCGAGGAGGAAAAAGCCCATTACCGCGCCGCAATTCGGCAACGGGAGAAGCAGTATCCCCATCTTTCGCTCTCATTGCTTGAACTGCCCGAAAACGTCGGAAAAGGCGGGGCAATCCTTGCGGGCTGGCGCTCCGTTGGCCACGCGGACTATTACATTTTCGTCGATTCGGACGGCGCCGTTCCAGCGACGGAGGTGAAACGGCTGATCCACCATGCCCTCCAGCGCGAAGAACCCGTTTCGCTTTTTGCCTCCCGGGTCAAAATGCTGGGAAAAACCATCGAGCGCACCAAGTTGCGGCATATTTCGGGTCGGCTGTTCGCCTCTTTGGTGGGGTGCTACATCAACCCCGACGTCTATGATTCCCAATGCGGCCTAAAAATAGTGCCGGGTGTCCATTTCAAGCGCATGGACAAATATCTTACGGGGAATCGCTTTGCCTTCGACGTGGAGCTACTGGCGGCGGCTTCCGCCCATGCACTAAAAATCGAAGAAGTGCCGATTGACTGGAATGACGTTCCGGGAAGCAAAGTCTCCTTGTTTAGGGACACCGCGCGCATGGCGAGATCGGTATATGCCCTCCACCGGTTGATTATTACTGGATATTATAACCGCTGAGGTCGCGCGCTGTTGGGGGACTGGGCAAAATTCTCAATTCCAACCCCCAAAACCATGAGGGACGTTTTATGTAAAAAAACCTAGCGGGACACCCTTCCCTTGGGTTATTCTACAGCTTGCTTCCACCCTTGCATTATGAATCCCCTCCCCAGGAGCTTCCGTTGGATCTTCGCATTATTGACCTGCGCGCTTCTGCTTTGCGCCAGGAACGCAAATGCCCAAAACGTCAGTGCCGAAGAAGCCAGCAATGCCGCCCTGCAGCTCATGAACGACGGCAAACTCCCCGAGGCGGCGACGGCGTTCGAGAGCGTTCTTAAAAATTACCCCACCTCGATGTCCGTTGCCGACACGCAATATCGGCTGGCCACTCTCTATTTCATCCTGGGCGATTACGAAAAGAGCCGCGCCTTGATCCAAAAACTTTTTCATCCCCCCACGCCCGCGGATATTACCGAGCTCGCCTACAGCCTGCTCCCGCAGATGCTCGCCGCGAAAAGTGCGAAGGAGCAGGACGAGGACGCCCGCAAGGCGGGATTTGAGGAGGCGATCAAGGAGTGTGATAGCTTCCTGCAAAAATACCCGACGAGCGCTCTGGCGGAAACCGTCGCCTATGGGCGGGCGCTTTCGAGTTTTCAGATTGCGAAATATGACGACGTGGCGACCACCCTGCGCGCCAATTTGAGGCAGTTCCCCAAAAGCGAAACCATCCTCGAGAGCCAATTTCTGCTGGCCATGTGCCTGATGACCCAGGGCTCCCTGGCAGCGCAGGAGACCCCCGGTGCGGTCAACCCGAAAGCGGATGCCGCCTTCGACGAAGCCCAACGATTGCTCGCCGAGATCATCACCCGGCGCGGCGACATCGCCCTCCTCAACGACGCCCAGTTCCAGCTCGGCGAACTCCTGGTCACCCGGGCGCTCTTTGCCCCCGAGGCGAACCGCGACGCTCTTTTTGCAAAGGCTTTGGAAGCTTACCGTTCGCTCCTTCCCAAGGCTGCGACGGTCGCAGCACAGCAAGCCCGCATCAAAAATGTCCGGGATAGGCGCCTGGCCGCGCTGGCCTCCAAAAATCTCGCGCAGATGAAAAGCCTGGAGGGGCTTCTCGAACACGAAATCTCGAAACTTTCGGCCGTCAAAGCCAAACCCGACCTGTCCCTTTCCGCCGAGATCAAAATCGGCCAGCTCTTCTATCACAAAGACGCATTTGACGAAGCCCGAGTCGTCCTCCACCAGATGCAATTGTTTGCCGAGGACGAGGAGCAGAGAAAAACCCTGCTCTATTACCTCACACTCAGCTACGCCCAGCAGAGCCGGGTCATTCCCGGCGAAGTCCGCCAAAAACTCATGGAGAAAGCGGTTGCCTGCTACGACGAATTCCAGGCCAAATACAAGGGCGACCCGCTTGCGGACAATCTGCCTTACACCATCGGCGCCTTGTTTTTGGCGAAGGCGCCCGAGAAAGCCCTCCATTACTTTCAGGAAGGAATTCAGATCTACCCCAAAGGCCGGCTTCTCAATGACACCCTCATCGCCCAAGCCAACGCGTGCATCCAGCTCAAACAGTTCGACAAAGCGCTCGCCACTTTCCAGGCGTTCCTGAAGGAAAATCCCAAGCGCGAACTCGCGGCGGCAGCGGAATCGGGCATTGCAACCATTCTCAAAGATAGTGGCAAAACCGAAGAAGCCACCGCTCAATATCAAAAGCTGATCGCCACATACCCGGGGACGCCTCAAGCCGAGAATGCCGCGTTCTGGATTGGCCAGATCAGCCTGCAAAAAGGAAATTTTGAGAGCGCGATCACCGAGTTGAAGGCGTTCCTTAAACAATACCCGAAGAGCGAACTTTACCCGGGAGCCAAATACAGCCTCGCGCAGGCGCACAAAAACGATCCCTCCACCGCCCTGCGGCTCTTCAAGGAAATCGCGGATGAATTTCCCAAGGCCGAAGCCGCGCCGTATGCCTTCTTTGAACAGATGAATCTGCTGCCCGGTGCAGAGAAAGCGGCGGAGCGCGCCGCCTTGATGAAAGAGTTCATCCGGCGCTATCCGGAGCACGAAAAAGTGTTCTTCGCCTACAACACCATCGCCCAGGACCAGATCGCCAAAGGCCAGAGTGCCGACGCCATTGCCACCCTCGGAGAGATGGCCGAGAAACATCCTGCCGACCCGCAGGCGGCGACCGCGTTA
>CAIYQA010000523.1 GCA_903928175.1 uncultured Spartobacteria bacterium
GCATTGTTTTTAAAACTTTGCGTCCTTTGCGTCCTTTGCGCGAAAACCTTCTTCTGGTTTATCCCCTCGCAAAGCTCGGGGCTCCGCAAATGGGCTGCGCTGCGCTCCGCTCTCACGAAACCGCTATCGCGGTAAGGCGGTCTTGATTCTCTTTTGCCTTTTCCTGAGTTCCTGAGTTCCAGATTGGTTTTACTTGGCGGCGCAGCAAGGGCAGTCGCACTTGGTTTTGCAGCATTTCTTCTCCTTGGAAGCGGCTTTGCAGCAGCTCGTGGTGCATTTGCAGTCAGTGCATTTGGGGGCAGTCTTGGCGGGTTCTGCGAACGAGGTAAGGGCGAAGGCGGCCAGGGCGGCCAGGGTGAATAAGGATTTCATATATTTTGGGTTTTGCACAGCGGGTTGGACCGGTCTGCAAGGATAAGACACCGATCTGCTCCAAAACCCTCAAATTATCTTTCATAATATTTCGCTCCGGCGCGCCCGGAGTGTGCGATCTGCGGGATTCAGTAATCCCCTTGACTTTTGCCCCATTCGGAATGAAGTCGGTTTATTATGAACAAAGGAAACATTGCGGATAAAAAACCGGCGGTGATCGAGTTGGCTGCGGGGACTTACCATTGGTGTTCCTGCGGCGATTCCAAAGGGCAGCCGTTTTGTGACGGCGCCCATAAAGGCACCGGGTTCCGGCCCCAGCAAGTCGTGCTGGACAAGCCCGCGAAAATTGCGCTCTGCAACTGCAAGCAGACCAATAACCCCCCCTCCTGCGACGGCGCCCACTGCGATCTTTAGCGTGACCAAGCCGGAACTTCGCAAAGCCGTCCGCGTGCGGATCGCGGCCTTGTCCCCAGAGGCAAAGGCCGAGAAATCCGCCGCCCTCTGCCGTGCCATTGCGGACACCCCGGAGTGGAGCGCCGCGCGCACTGTCGGTTTTTTTTCCCCGATGGGGTCCGAACCGAACATCGACCTGCTCTGGGCCGTGTTGGGGGAGCGGGCCGTCTGTTATCCGCGGGTCCAGGGGGAGGATCTGGTATTTATCCGAGTGCCCAGCCGGGAGGCATTGCTGGAATCCGCCCGATGGAATTTGCTGGAACCACCGCACCGGGACGAGCACGTGGTGGGATTTGGCGAGATCGAGCTTCTGTTGGTGCCGGGCATTGCGTTCACCCGGGACGGGCACCGCATGGGGCGTGGTAAAGGGTATTATGACCGGCTGCTTGCGGACCGCGCGTTTGTTTCCCCGGCATTCGGCATCTGCTTCGCCGAGCAACTCGTGCCGCACCTGCCGATGGAAGATCACGATCGCCCGGTGAACCGGGTGTTTGCGGCATAGAGGAGAAGCAGAGGTGTGGAGAGCAGAGGTGTGGTGGGAGAAGCAGAGGTGTGGAAAATTTAGAAATGCCGGGCTTCAGCCGGCATGAGAGGATGGTTGCAGGGGAATGGTTTTATGGAAAGGAAGGGGGGGTTATTCTAAGGGAAGGGTTCTAACCCGGAAATTTCATCATAGAGCAAAAAAATTAGCGAATTCGTTGGTATAACCTGTTAGAAGAGAGTTGCTTAAACCAACCTCTAACGACGAATTCGCTATGCCGGATTGTGCGCAGACTTTGAGGATGAAAAAGGCGGCGTCGCGGTAGCCGTAGGCGGCGCGTTTGAGGCAGGCGATTTTGTTGTTGATGCCTTCGAGTTTGCCGCTGGAGATGGGGAAGTGGAAGTAGTTGAGGAGCGTGGGCGCTGAGGGTTTTGGCAAGGCTCCTCATCTGCACGACGCCGCTCTCGAACGCCTTGGCGCACCAGTTGCGCAAGAACGCGCCCATCGCCTCCAGGCTGGGCTGGCTCCAGAGCAGTCGCAGTTCCTCCTTGAGGTAGTAGGCGCATGAGAGCGGTTCGTTGAAACGCAGCGCCTCGGCGAACTTCTCGCGCTTGGCTTCGGGCAGGTTCTCCGCGCCCATCAACAGAAGGTATCGGCTGCCTTTGATGGCGTTGCGTTTGAGGATGTCGGCCTCGCGCCAGAGCGCCCGGCGCAACTCGTCGATCTTCTCGTTGGCCAACTTGACGATGTGGAAATGATCGAAGACCAGCGCCGCTTTGGGCAGGTTTTCCAAGATGGCGCTCCAGTAGGCCGCCGCCATGTCGCAAGCGGCGGCCTCAATGGGTGAGCGCGGCCACGTCAATGAGCGGCATCAAACGGCTCAATGCGCAGACGAGTCGAGCCAGGGAAAGGCTGTATCGGACGTAGGCTCGGGCAAAGGGGGGGGAGACCTCGAAGGTCTTGTTGCACGCCGGACAATGGCACTGGGGCGCTTCCACCACCAAGACCGTCTCTTTAAGCCCGATGGGCACGCTGCGAATGCGCCGGGTGCGCCCCCCGCGCCGATGCACCGAGGCGCTCCCGCAATCGGGACACCGCAGCAGCTCCTTTTCCACCAACAGGTGGAACTCCACCCGTCCCTCCACATACTTCGTGGACCGATACTCGTAGCCCTTTCGGACTCCAAAGGTGTGATACGCTCATTCACCCCTTCCATATCACATCATGCCTCTCTCAGCAGGTACTTCCGCGATGAGCCCTTTATATTGACAGTAATGGCTGGAAAATGAATGGGAACTGTAAATATAAAGGACTGACCCGAATGGCGTGATGAATGGGAACTGTAAATATAAAGGACTGACCCGAATGGCGTGAGCATTCTCAATTTCTTGCACAATGTGGAGAACCCGAAGGGTTCGTGAGAGAATAGCCGGGGGTTGAGCGCAGCGACACCCCCGGTCTTGGTCGGCGCATCGATTCACCCCAACGGGGTGGCAGAACCCCGTTCTCTGCCACCCCGTTGGGGTGTGCGCTTGAACGACAACGGTTCCGGTGGTGTCGGCGCGTGCTCGCGCCTCAACCACCGGCTACGGTCTGTAAACCCTTGCTTCGGGTTATCTGTCGAAGTCGCCTCTCGGGGACTTGGAATTTGGCAGCCAACCACACCCATCCTCTCAACCACCAATCCGCCCCGCGACGTGCGCCGCGACGGCGGCGAGATCCGGCGCGGTGATTGGTTTCGCGGCGAGCGGCG
The DNA here is from genome assembly GCA_903928175.1 of uncultured Spartobacteria bacterium. Lineage (GTDB taxonomy): Bacteria > Verrucomicrobiota > Verrucomicrobiia > Chthoniobacterales > Chthoniobacteraceae > UBA695. The sequence continues at coordinate 3,060 of CAIYQA010000523.1, forward strand.
GCGGAATGCGAAGCTCGCGCACCTGAAACAAGGTGCGGTCTTTCCAGACCCACGCTTCGGGATTATACGGGCCGACCAACGCCGGATCGCTCCAGGTGTGCAGCGCGAGAAGATGCGGCGTGAGCGCGGCGGCGATATGCATCGGGCCGCTATCCACGCTCACGACAAAACGCGCTTGGCGGATCAGCCAGATCAACTCGGAAATCGTGGTCTGGTTAAGCAGGTTGACGAGTTTGCCCTCCGATTTGGGAACGCTGATATGGGCGCGCCCGGCTAGCACAACCGGGCAGGGGAGCGCTTCGGCAAAAGCGACGGCTTCTTCGGCGGAAAGGGATTTGCCTTCCCCGCGCGAGAACGGGTGCAGCAACACGAACGGCGCGTCCAACGCAAACCCGGCGGGGCGCTCCCCCGCAGGCAAATTCCAGGTGAGCGGCCCGGTGGTGTCGATGCCGAGCGCGGCGACGAGTTTCAGATACCGATCCACCGCATGCTCCCGTTCCACCCGGATGGTCCGGTCGTAAAAAAAGCGGGCTCCTTCGCGGGCATCGGAGAGGCCGAGCAATGCCCCGCCCCGACAGAAGCGCCCAATGAGCGCGCTGCGCAGGAGCCCTTGGAAATCGAGCACGAGATCGCTCCGGCAGGCTGCTCCCGTGGCCCGCAGCCAGCGGAACTGTTTAAGCACCGAGCCGCTGAGTTCGCGGCGGGGGAACAGGACGATTTCGTCCACGTCGGGATTGCCTTCAAGCAACGGCGCCCATTCCGGGTTCACGATCCACCGGAGCCGGGCCTCGGGCCAGGCGCGTTTGAGAAGCGCCACCGCCGGAAGAGTGTGGACGACGTCCCCCAGCGAACTGGGTTTGACGACGAGCAGGGAGTGCGGAGACATTGCCTCAGTTGCCCAGTGCCAGGCGGTCGGCGAGCCGTTGCGGCAGCCCGGCGGCGACCACTTTGTCCTGCGCCGTATTGATGTCGTAGGGGATCCGGCGCAGCTCCACCATGTTTTTGTCTGCATGGTAGATGCAGTAGGAGGCATGCCAGTCGCCATCGCGGGGCTGGCCCACGCTGCCCACGTTGATGAAATATTTTTTTCCCGGCTCGATGGGCAGCGTCTCCAGCGGCACCGAGCGCACGATTTCGTCCCGCACATAAGCGCGCGGCGCGTGGGTGTGGCCGTAAAAGCAGACGTTGGTGTATTGGTAGTTGAAACTCGCGGCGGCATCGAGATGGTTGAAAACGTAGCCCCACTGGTTGGGCATATCGAGCGTGGCGTGGACGATGGTGAAGTCCCTCACCTGGCGAATGAGGCGCAGGCCCGCCAGCCAGCATTTGTCGTCGTCGGTGAGATGCTCGCGCGTCCAGCGAATCGCGGCATCGGCGAGCGGGTTGAAAATATCGTGCGAATCCGCCAGGCACGCCTGTTCGTCATGGTTGCCCTTCACCACGGGGCAGCCGAGTTCGCGGATGAGTTCCAGGCATTCATGCGGGTTGGCGTTGTAGCCGACGATGTCGCCGATGCAGACGTGATGCGTGCAGCCGCGTTCCTGAGCGTCCGCCAAAACGGCTTGCAACGCTTCTAAATTCGCATGGATGTCGCCAAATACTGCAAAACGCATGGGTTGAGGCCGCTGGGATGTAAGCGGTTATTATTGCAGCTTCCCAGCGGGTTTGTAAACCCTTTGCTCCGGGGGAATGTGCAGTTTTTCCTCCATCGCTTTGATTCGCACAAGCAGCATGGGAGCGCGCTCCTTGTCCCCCTCCCGGTAAAGCTTCACCAAAAGCGCGTAGGCTTCAGCTTCCTTGCCGGGGACCTTGGCCAGTTCGTAAGCGGCAAACCGTTTTTCATAGCCCATGCAGTCCGGGAATTCGGCGGCTTTGGCATACGCCCGGGACGCGCCGAGGTGGTCGTCGGTTTTGTTCATCAGAACGAAGCCCAGCCGGTTATAAAGCGTGGAATGGTCGGGGTTGTTGCGGATGCCGCGCTCCAGAAACTCCCGGCCTTGCTGAATGAACTCCCGGCGCGCTTTCTCGCGTAACGCCTGGCGCGGTTGTTTCGGGTCATCGAGGGCGGCCTGCGCGGCGTCAAACGCCATGTACCACGCGCCCATCTCCCAGTTCAGCGAGCTGCGCGGCTGGAGGGTGGTGATCTGGTTGTATAAAAAGATCACCCGGCTCCACTGGGTGTTTTCCCACGCATCGTTGGCTTGGAGGGAGAGGAAATCGGCGATCACCCCGCGAAAACCGCTCAACGCCGCCAGGAACGCTCCCTGCCCGATCTGTTCGCGCAAGGTGAGATTGAGAGTGGCTCCGTGAAAATAGGCGGCGCGGTGGGCGTCATGAATCGAGCGCTCCAGCGGCAGCTTTGCAGCTCCGAAAATGAGCAGGGCGACTAGGACGACGGCGATCCGTTTCACAGGCGGTTACAGCTCCTTTTTGGCAAACATCAGATAAGCCAGCCACGTGTAAACAGCGACATAGAGGCAGCCCAGGCCGACCGTTTGGAGAAAGACCCCGGTGGCGATGGCGTTGCCGGCCACAATGTCATCCACCAAATTGAAAAGTTGCAGGTCCGGGAAAAGCCGCGCGATCAACGCACACAAATCCCTGGCCAGCCAGGCGTCGCCGCCGCCCTCCGCGTATCCCCGGGCGATGGGCACAAGATGGCCGATGAGATACACCGCCACGGAAATCACAATGGTGAAAATCCACGACGAAGCGAACGTGGAGATGAGCAGCGTGAGCGCGGCGAAGATCGCCGCCTTCAAGTAAATGGCGATCACCCCCGGCACAAGCGACCAGGTGAACGCGGAGGCCTGGACATTGCGCACGACCTCGGCGATTTGCGCCGGGTCGGTCAACTTCGATTCTTGGATGGCCGCGGCAATCATGAGGTGTTCCTTGAGCAAGAGCACCCCCGCGAACAGCCCGCTCATCACCAGGATCGAAATTCCCAGCAGCAGCAATACGCCCAAAAGTTTGCCCAGCAGATACTCGAAGCGCGGCACCGGTTTGGCCAGGATGGTGTAGAGCGTCCGGTCCTCGATGTCTTTGGGCAGGAGCATCGCCGTGGCAAGCACCGCCAGCAGCCAGGTGAAAACGGACATCGCCCCCAGCGAGACATCCTTCATCACCTGGAATTGCAGTTCGGGCCGCAAAAACCCCATGAAAAACGAAGCGCCAATGAGCACCGCGCCAAAGATCAGCAGGAAATAGAATACTTTTTGGCGCACCAGTTCCAACAGCGTGTTGGTGGTGATGGCGCTCACGCGGTCCACGGAAAAAACGATGTGCCGGGGCTGCACGGTTTGCATTTTCATTTCGTCACCTCCAGGAAAAACCGTTCCAGGGTGGTGTGCGGTTTGCTTTTTTCCACCAGCCGCGCCCCGCAGGCCTCGGCCTCGGCTTCGAAGCGGGCCAGCAAATCGGGCGAAGCGTTTTCGAAAATGAGCTGCGTCTGGTTCTCGATGGAGATCAGCGATTCCAGCGCTCCCTCGCGGACAAGCCGCCCATTGTGCAGGATGCCCACGCGGTCGCAAATCTCCTGCACCTGGCCGAGCAGATGGGAACAAAGCAGGATGGTGATGCCCCGGCTTTTGAATTCCAGAATGAGGTCGCGAATTTCACGCGAACCCGCCGGGTCCACCCCTGCCGTCGGCTCGTCGAGCACCAGCAAACGCGGCTCCTGTACCAGCGCTTGCGCGAGCCCGATCCGCTGCAGCATTCCCTTGGAATAGCCGCCGATTCGCCGATCCGCCGCGTTCTCCAGCCCGACAAGTTTCAACAAATCGCGCGCCCGGTCGCGCAGGGCCGTTCCGCGCAAACCGCAGAGTTTCCCATAAAAACGAAGCGTCTCCTCGCCGGTGAGGTATTTGTAAAAATAGGGGTTTTCGGGCAGGTAGCCGACTTCCTCGTGGCTTGCAACCAAGGCGGAATCGCGCCCGAAAATCTGGGTGCTGCCCGAAGAGGCGGGCACCAACCCCAGCAGCACCTTCATTGTCGTGCTCTTGCCGGAACCGTTGGGCCCGAGCAATCCATAGACCTGACCCGGCTCCACCGAGAGCGTCAGGTCGTGCACGGCAGTGACCCGTTCGCGCTTGAACGGGATCGGATAGACCTTCGTTAAATTGCGGATGGAAATGGCGGGCGCTGACATGGAAGGAAAGCGCGGCCAATTTGCCGTGATTCAAAGAAAAATGCAACTCTGGAACTCAGGAAAAGAGAGGCGGCGAATTGGCTCAAATGAAAAGACACCGGCCGGTGGAATGAAAAGTGAGCCAATTCGCTATTTCTTCGAAAACCCTCATCGAGCTTAGCAACAGAGTGCTTTTACGGTTTAATTCCGGGGTTTTCCGGTTGCCGGGATTTGTGAGAAAAACAACGAAAATTTATGACTCAACCTACGGTATGGGCATTTGACCTTGGCAAAGCATCAATCGGTGAGGCGGTGCGTGGAGCGAAGTCCAATGAGATTCTTCACAAAGAATCATTGCTCATTCCAGAGGAGTTCGCATCTACTCAAGCTGCCACATCTCGCCGCCGGATGTGGCGAACAAGAGAGGCCCATAAAGCGCGAGAAGCTTGGCTGGATAAGGTTTGGCGAGAGGCCGGGCAAGAACCGCTTCAGAAGCGCGCGGTTTGCCCAGAGGCGCAAACGGGGAAATGGAAATTAAAACATCCCGCAGATGAGAGGCTGGAACGCGAATTTTCCAAGAAAGGGGATAATACTTGCTACACGTCCTGTTTGCTTCGGATCAAACTATTACGAGGAGAGAAGCTGGAGCCGTGGCAGATTTACAAGGCGCTCCATTCTGCAATCCAGCGGAGAGGCTATCGGAAACAGAAGGCTGGGACGCTTACGTTGAAAGGGTGCGCGCCCGCAGCGGCGTCTTGCGCAACAAAAAGGTAAAACTCCTTCGCAGTGAAAATGCGGCTGAACTCGCGGAGAAATATACCGCTCTGGCGGAAACAGCGTGGATCGCTAAACTCTCACGCGCCATACTTGATGCGTTTTTTGGTTGGAAAACGGCGTCAGCCCCGATGGAAAGAAGCGGATTACTGTGGTGAACGGGGGATTAACGGCACGTATTCGCCGCAAGTATAAAGCTCAATAGCCTGCTTAACCCCAATGCGGAAAGCGAAGAAGAGGCCGAGAAGAAAAATCGAGACGACGACCGTCACCACGCTCTCGATGCGATGATAATCAGCTTCATCTCTGGATGGACTCGCGATGCCCAAAAGGAACACTTCTTCCGATTGCCTGAAGGCGTGAACCGTGATTTTTTTAAGCGCCATATTGACGAGGCAACCCCAAGAAACCTGTGTTTGGAAAAAGCGGTGCTTGCCGAGACCATTTACGGAGCGCGCGGCTTGGGAGCAGATCGCGTAATCGTCCAGCGAGCGGCAGTCTTGAAGCTCGCTTATGCCGTGAAAACGATGAAAGAGGTTTTTGATTTGAAGACCGCAGTCGGCCGAATCAAGACGGTTCGGGATGAGGAGATTCGACGGAGATTGGTTGAATTTGTCGCCACTGAGCCGAGCGAAACGGCTTGGCGCTCGTTTTGCGAAACCTTTACCCAACGCAGAAAAAATGGGACCACGGGCAGCGTGATCAAGACTGTGACGGTCAATGTGGGCGAAGCCAAGGAGTATATCGACATGTCCAAGGACGGCAGCGGCGCCTGGCGAAAGGCGAAAAGGGCGTGATTCAAAGTGGGTGAATAAAAGCGGCTCCGCGCCGGAGGCGCTCGCCTCCGGGGAGCGCACGCGTCTCGCGTGTTGGCAGGGGCGTCCCGCCCATGCGAACTTCCAATCCTCAGCAGCGAAAGAGCGTTAA
>CAIYQA010000524.1 GCA_903928175.1 uncultured Spartobacteria bacterium
CAAGCCGGAGCTTGGGAACGAGAACATTTGTCATTTCTTTGCACCTTTGCGGCTTTGCGTGAGATTTTTTCGGCCTACCCGGCCACTTCCGCACAGCGGTCGCACAGTTCGGGGTGCTTCGCATCCGCGCCGACGGTCGGCTTGTGACGCCAGCAGCGGCCACACTTGGCGTCGGGCGTGCGGATGAGCGTCGCCTTGGTCTCGGTGCCCGCTTCGAGCGTCAGTTTGCTCAAGATAAAGAACTCTTCGAGTTCCGTTTCCCTCCCTTGCAGGCTGCCCAGCAGCGCAGCATCGGAGATTTGCAGCGTCACCGCCGCTTCCAAGGCATTGCCGATGAGCTTTTCCTTGCGGGCCGGTTCGACCGCCTGGGCGATCACCCCGCGCAAAGCGAGCAATGTTTCAAATTGGGCTTCCAGAGCGGCATCGGCCACGGTCGGGTCCGCCTCGGGGAAGCTCTGCAAATGCACGGCCCCCACGGGATTTCCCGCGAACTCGAACGCCTCGTCCGCGGTGTAAACCAGGATGGGCGCAAGCAAGCGCGTTAACGCATTGAACACCGCGTGCATCACCGTCTGTGTCGCGCGGCGGCGCGGGGAATCGGTCCCGTCGCAATACATCCGGTCCTTGGTGATATCGACATAAAGCGCGCTCAGATCGACCGCACAAAACTGGTTCAACGTTTGGAAAACGCGGCGGAATTCGTATGCGTCGTAGGCCTCGCGGCACGTGCCGATCACGCCTTGGAGCCGCGACATCACCCAGCGATCCACCATCGTCCACGCCTCGCGCGGCGCGGTGTGTTGGGCCGGGTCGAAATCGCTCAGGTTCGCAAGCAAGATGCGCAAGGTATTGCGGAAAAGCCGGTAAGCCTCTCCGAGCCGTGTAAACGCTTCCTCGGAGAACGGCACCTCGTCCGTGAACTGCACGCTGGAAACCCAGAGGCGCACGATGTCCGCGCCGTATTTGCCGACGAAATGCTCGGCATCCATCGGTTTCTGGTAGCTGCTTGATTTGGAAATTTTCTTGCCGTCCTTATCCACCACGAACCCGTGCGTGATGACGGTTTTGTAGGGCGCCTGCCCGTGCATCGCCACACTTGTCATGAGCGAGGACTGGAACCAGCCGCGATGCTGGTCGGTTGCTTCGAGATAAACATCGGCCGGGAACCGGAGCTCCGGACGTTTTTTGACGACCGCCGTGTGCGAAACGCCGGAGTCGATCCAGACATCGAGCGTGTCGTTGCGGCGGGTTGTCCCTGTGGGGAGCCCGACGGCTTGAGCCCACCAGGCGTCATCTTTTTCAAACCAGAGATTCGTCCCATGCGCTTCCACCAGCGCGGCCACTTTGCAGATGACGGCGGCATCGAGGATCGGTTCGCCCCCGGCGCTGTAGAAAACCGGCAGCGGAACGCCCCAGGAACGCTGCCGCGAGATGCACCAGTCCGGCCGCGACTCGACCGTGCCATAAATGCGGTTGCGGCCCCAATGCGGCAGCCAGTTCACCGCGTCGATTTCCGTAAGCGCCTGTTGGCGGATCGCGTCGATGCGAATGAAGAATTGCTCCACCGCACGGAACACCACGGGCGTTTTGGAGCGCCAGCAGTGCGGGTAAGAGTGCGTGTATTTCTCTTCGCCCAGCAACGCGCCCGAAGCGCGCAAATGCTCAACCACATCGGCGTTGGCGTCGAAAACGTATTTGCCGGTCCAAGTCGCGATGCCCACCTCCTCGGTAAACCGCCCGTGTTCATCCACCGGCGAGAGAATGGGGAGGCCGTATTTCACACCCGCCATGTAGTCGTCCGCACCGTGGCCGGGCGCGATATGCACGCCGCCGGTGCCGGTTTCCAGCGTCACGAAATCGGCGAGAATGATCGGCGAAACACGGTCCAGGAACGGATGGCGCGTCTGCGTGCCTTCGAGTTCCGCGCCGGTAAATTCGTGCGTTTCTCCCGCCACGGCTTCCCAACCGGTGGTTTCCCGGAATTGACCATGCAATGCCTCGGCAACGACGAGCACTTCGTGGCGACCTGTCTCCACATGCTTGAAAGTCTTGGCCACATACTTGTGGCGCGGATGCACGGCAATGGCCACGTTGGCCGGGAGCGTCCACGGCGTGGTGGTCCAGATGACCATGCTCGCCTTGCCTGCCAGCGGGCCGGACGTGATGGCAAATTTTACAAAAATCGCGGGGTCCGTGCGATCGGCGTATTCCACCTCCGCCTCGGCCAGCGCCGTCTGCGCCCCGGTGCTCCAATAGACCGGCTTCATGCTCTGGTACACGAGCCCTTTTTCCACAAAGGTTCCAAAAGCGCGGATGATCTCGCATTCGTATTCCGGCGCAAGCGTCAGGTACGGATTCTCCCAATCGCCAAAAACCCCGAGCCGCCGGAATTGACGACGCTGGATGTCGATGAACTTGCGGGCATACGCCTCGGATTTCTGGCGGATTTCCAGCGGCGAAAGCCCGCGGCTTTCCTTCACGACCTTGAACTCGATGGGCAGCCCGTGGCAGTCCCAGCCGGGAATAAACGGCGCACGGTAGCCCAGCATGGTCTTGGATTTAACAATCAAATCCTTGAGCGTCTTGTTGAGAGCCGTGCCCATGTGCACATCGCCGTTGGCGAACGGCGGGCCGTCGTGCAGCACAAAGAGCGGGGCATCTTTGCGGGCCTCCTGAATCCGGGCATACAGCGCATCCGCCTCCCATTGCGCCAGCCGTGCGGGTTCGCGGGTGATCAGATCGGCCTTCATGGGGAAGTCCGTCTTGGGAAGGTTCAGCGTCTCTTTGTAATTTGTGCTCATCAGATCAAAAGGAACGGGGAACTTACCAGCGCTGCATTTGTTGCGCAATCCGCAAGTGCCGGGAATGCTGGCCGCTCACCGCGACCGCTGCTTGCGCTTTGGCGGTGGTGCCATTACCCTTACCGCAAACTTCCCCAATGCGCGCCCTCCTCCTTGTAATCGACTCTTTAGCCACTGGCCATCTCCCGGAGGGGCGCGGTGCTCCGACGCTCGACACCCTCGGTCAGATCTTTCGCGAAATTCCCGACCTTGCCCTTCCCGCTCTTTTCTCCCTGGGGCTGGGCGAAATCCTGAACGGCCGCGTGTTCGATCCGCCCGCGCAAAAATGCGCCGCCAGCTATGGCCGCATCATCCAGCGTTCCGCCGGGGCGGATTTCCTGAGCGGAATTTGGGAACTGGCCGGGGCCATCCCCGGTTGCCCATTCACCGCCGCCGACCAACTCCCGAACGAATTCACCGCCTCCCTTGCCCGCGCGACCGGCGTCGATTTTCTCCCCAACCCCTCTGGCAATACCCGCCTGCTCACCGAACGCGGCGCACTCGATGCGCTCCGCAAGGAGCACCTGCGAACCGGCCACCCGATCCTTACCTTCAGCACCGGCTCCCACCTTCACATTGCCGCCCACGAATCGACCCTTGCCCCCACCCGGCTCATGCAAATCTGCCGCACCGCCCGCCAGCAATGCGACACCTGGCGCATTGCCCGCGTCACCGGCCAATTGCTCGCAGGCCAGCCCGATGCATGGAAAGCGGCGTGCCCGCCCCTCCCCTTTTCCATGGTCCCGCCGCGCACCGTTCTCAACGCCCTCTCCGACCGGGGGTTGCCCGTGGTGGCCATCGGAAACATCGAAGAGGCTTTTGCGCGCAGTGGCATCACCCGCGCGCACCCCGCCAACTCCGCTGGCGAAAGCCTGGAAATTATCGAGCGGCTTTGGAACTCGCCGCAAAATGGAATGCTGTTTGCCCATTTGGACTGCCTCGCCGGGAGCGGGATCAGCGGATTCGCGCGCGAGCTGGAAGCGTTTGACAAATGGCTCGCCGGTTTCCTGGAGCAGATCGAAAGCGACGACCTGCTCATCCTCACCGGCTCCAACGGCAGCGAGCCCGCCGCCCTCAACCCGGAGCATCCCCGCCAGGAAATCCCGGTCCTTGTTTATTACGGCGCACGCACCGCACCGCTTGGCATTCGCGAAACGCTTGCCGATGTCGCCGCCACCTTGTGCTCCTTCTTCGGCATCGATGACCGGACCGGAATCGCCGGTGAACCGCTCCTCACCTTCCATCGCCAGCGCAGAGGACCATAGGGAATCTCTGGCAATCGCTTGCGTTCGGCGTTATCAATAACTGTTCGATGAAGATGCAGTTTAACACAATTGAAGAAGTGCTGGCCGATATTCGTGCGGGCAAAATGGTCATTATCACCGACGACCCGAGCCGGGAAAACGAGGGCGATCTCGTCCTGGCCGCCGAGAAAGTGACCCCCGAAGCCATCAATTTCATGGTCATGCACGCACGGGGCCTCGTCTGCGCCCCCATCACCCACCACCGGGCCCAGGAACTCGGCCTCCAACGCATGGTGTTGGAAAACCGCGAGAGCCAGAAGACCGCCTTCACCGTCTCTGTCGATGCCGCCAAGGGGGTCACCACCGGGATCAGTGCCGCCGATCGCGCGGCAGCCATCCGCGTGCTGGTCGATCCTGCCGCGACGCCGCAGGATCTCGTCCAGCCTGGGCACGTCTTCCCGCTCCAGGCCAAGGAAGGCGGCGTCCTCCAACGGGCAGGCCACACCGAAGCCGCCGTTGACCTCGCCCGTCTCGCGGGTCTCCACCCCTCGGGGGTCATTTGCGAAATCATGCACGACGACGGTACCATGGCTCGCATGCCTGAGCTCCAGGCTTTCAAAGAAAAACACGGCCTCAAAATCGCCACCATCGAAGACCTCATCGCCTACCGTCGCAAAACCGAACGGCTCATCGAGCGCGAGCAGATTATCAAGCTCCCCACCGATTACGGCGATTTCGATCTGCACATGTACCGCTCGCTTACCGACGATGCGCATCACCTCGCTCTCGTCAAGGGCGAGATCGACCCGCAAAAGCCCACGCTGGTGCGCGTCCACAGCGAATGCCTCACGGGGGATGTCTTTGGCTCGCTGCGTTGCGACTGTGGTTCCCAGCTCCAGAGCGCGCTCAAACAAATCGAGCAGGCCGACAACGGCGTCCTCCTCTACATGCGCCAGGAAGGGCGCGGCATCGGACTTTCAGCGAAAATCCACGCCTACAAACTCCAGGAAGAGGGCCTTGACACTGTGGAGGCCAACGAAAAACTCGGCTTCCCCGCCGAACTCCGCGAATACGGCATCGGCGCGCAGATCCTGGCCGACCTCGGCGTCCACAAAATGCGGTTCCTGACGAACAACCCCAAGAAAGTCATCGGCCTGGAAGCCTACGGCCTGGAAATCGTTGAAATCGTGCCGATCCGCACCACAGCCAATCCGCACAACGCGAAATATTTGGAAACCAAGCGCCTGAAAATGGGGCACCTTTTATAATCCGGGTCCTCCCATGTCTCTTGAGTTCCGAAGGGGTTGACGCCAAATGCGGTTGCACAATTCCTCGCGTCCAGTAAACTCCCCGCTCCTATGTCGAACATCACTCCCCAACGTCCCCGCCAAATCTTTACGGCCAGGCGCTCCTTTGCCATCGTGGCAAGCCAGTATAACCCGGAGTATGTGAAGGGCCTCATCGACTCCGTGCGTCGGGAAATCGAAACGATTGCCCCGAAATCCACCATCAATATCATCGAAGTGCCCGGCGCCTTCGAAATCCCCGTCGCGCTCCAGGAAGTCGCCGCACGCGGCGGTTTCGATGCCATTATTGCCCTGGGCGTGATCATCAAGGGCCAGACCGCCCATGCCGATCTCATTGGACGCAGCATCACCGACTCGCTCCAGAGCATTGCCCTGCGTTTCCGCATTCCGGTGATCCACGAAGTCCTTCTTGTGGACAACGAGGAACAGGCGCGCGCCCGCACCCTGGGAAGCACGCACAACCGGGGAATCGAAGCCGCCCGCGCCGCCCTGCAAATCGCCGAGGTCATGTCGGAAATCAAGGTCGCCAGCTAATTTATTATGGGAGCACGTCGAGAGGGCCGGGAAGCCGCCGTACAATTTCTCTATCAACGCGACCTGAACGCGGGAACCAACGCCGAAACCCTGGAAGCCTTTTGGGAACTGCGCCCGGCGAACAAAAAGGTGCGCGCGTTTGGCATGGACATCGCCCAGGGCGTCCTGTCGCACCAGGCCGACATCGACGAACGGATCCGCCAGTCGGCTTCCAATTATGATCTGCACCGCATCGCCGCCGTGGATCGCAACATTTTGCGCATTGCGATTTACGAAATGCTCTTTTGCCCGGACGTGCCGCCGGTGGTCTCCATCAACGAAGCCATCGAGATCGCCAAACGCTTTGGCTCCGACGAGTCGGGCCGTTTTGTCAACGGCGTCCTGGACCGCATCCGGGGGGAACTCAACCGCCCGGCGCGGGCCGCCAAAACAGACTAAGCGCAAGATTGCGCAGATGAACGCAGTTTCCAATAATCAGCAGCGGAATCCTCTCTGATTTCTTATGGCTTTCGGATTTTTCAAATCAATCGTGGACAAATTCACCGGCAAACCGGTGGATTGGGATGAGTTGGAGGAGACCCTCATCCGGGCCGACCTGGGCGTACCGATGGCGATGAAAATCCTCAAGGCTCTCCAACCGCGCGAGAATATCACCGCAAAGGACATCATTGAAGTCACCCGCGCGGAGATCGCCAAAGTGCTCCCCTTCGATAACCCGCCCCTGCGTCCCCTCCCCTCCAAGCCGAAGGTGCTTCTCATTGTGGGAGTGAACGGCACCGGCAAAACCACCACCACGGCCAAGCTCGCGTATTACCTCAAATCCAAGCGCCACAGCGTCCTTC
>CAIYQA010000525.1 GCA_903928175.1 uncultured Spartobacteria bacterium
AGACCCCTCTTCCAGACCCCTCTTCACAGAGCCGGACTTTTTGGATGCGAGGGCGGTGTTTTCCTGAGCGCCAACGGCGCGGCTCCATACCAGCCTGGGGCAACGCCCCAGGACCCGGAGTGAAAAAAAGCCAGGGCTGAAGGCCCGCACCATTTCCCCGCGACAGTTGCATCTCTCGAAAAGAATTCCGAATCCCCATCATCTTGCGGGTGGCGCCGGGATCCAATCGTCCACGTTATCACTTTCGGCAACGACATCCGCGAAAAGCCAGGACGAGAGATAGCGCTCGGTGGACGACGGCACGATGGCAACGATCTGTTTGCCTGCATTCTCGGGCCGCTTGGCGAGCTGCAAAGCTGCCCAGATCGCCGCGCCGCTGGAGATGCCCACGGGAATGCCGTCGAGCTGGTTCACTTCCTTGGAAACAGGACCGGAGTCTTCTTCCAGCACCGGGATGATCTCGTCAATGATCGCCGTGTTCAAAACCGCAGGCACAAACCCCGCGCCGATGCCTTGCAATTTGTGCGGCGCTGGTTGTCCGCCGGAAAGTACCGGGGAGCGCGACGGCTCCACCGCGACGGCCTTGAAGCCCGGCTTGCGGGATTTGAGCACCTCCGCAATGCCGGTGATGGTCCCGCCGGTGCCGATGCCGGAAACCACAAAATCCACCTTGCCCTCGGTGTCGCGCCAGATTTCCTCGGCGGTGGTGCGGCGGTGAATCTCCGGGTTAGCCGGGTTGGCAAATTGCTGGAGAATGATGCTGTTGGGAATCCGGGCGTGGAGTTCCTCGGCCTTCGCGATGGCCCCCTTCATCCCTTTGGGTCCTTCGGTGAGAACGAGTTTCGCGCCCAGGATTTTCAGCAGCTTGCGGCGTTCCAACGACATCGTTTCGGGCATGGTGAGGATCAGCTTGAGCCCCCGGGCCGCCGCGATGAAGGCAAGCGCGATGCCGGTGTTGCCGCTGGTCGGTTCAATAAGGACGGTGTCCGGCTTGAGGATGCCGTCGCGTTGCGCCGCGTCGATCATCGCCACGCCGATCCGGTCTTTTACGCTCGAGAGCGGATTGAAAAACTCCAGTTTAAGCAGCACTTCGGCCACCGCGCCGTGTTTCTTGGCGGTGCGATTGAGGCGAACGAGCGGGGTGTTGCCGATGGTTTCACTGATGTCGTTGAAGATGCGAGGCATAGGTTTGATTTGTTTAAAGTTGCTGCCGCTTTCCGGGCGACACAGGCCATCCTACGGGTTATCTACTGTATGTCAATAGAGTTTGTGTAGAAATTTGCAGTCGGGTTGATCTTGATTTTCTCGATGGAGATTACGATAATCTGAATATGAAACTTTCGCTTCGTGGGGATTATGCCTTGCGTGCTTTGATCGTGCTCGCCGAGAACTACGACCGGGGCATCGTCCGCATCCAGACGATTTCCGAGCAGCAGGGGATTCCCAAGCGTTTCCTGGAGCAGATTCTCAATGACGTAAAATCGGGCGGTTTTGTAGAGAGCCGCCGAGGGATCGCGGGAGGGTATCAACTCGCACGCCCCCCGGAACAGATCACGCTCGCGGCGTTGATCCGCTACGTGGAAGGCGCTCTGGTGGCCCTGCCGCTCGACACCGAGGGTGGAAGAAAAGGAGCGCGGCCCGATGCAAACCAACTCGCCATCCGCAGCGTGATGAAAGAAGTGCGCGAATCCATTTTGCAAGTTTTGGAGCACATCACGCTGGCCGATTTGTGTGAGCGCGCCCGCAAGCTTCGCCACGATGATACCAGCTTGGATTACGTGATTTGAAACGCCATGAAACCGGAAAACGAAGCGGGCTTTAACACACGCGCGGTCCACACGGGGCGCGGATTCACGGGGGCAACCGGCGCGGTGATGCCACCGATCTACCTGACCTCGACTTTCGAGCAGGGCAATGCCGAGGGTTTCGATTACACGCGCTCGGGCAACCCGAATTTCCGGCTGCTCGCGGAAAGCGTGGCGGCGGCGGAAGGGGCGGCGTTTGCCACCTGTTTTGCCAGCGGCGTTTCTGCCATCACCGCCGTGGTTTCGAGCCTCAAGAGCGGCGATCTCGTGCTGGCGGAGGAAAATCTTTACGGCTGCACGTACCGGATGTTCGAGCGGGTATTTGGCAAGTTCGGCCTGCAAGCGCGCTATGTCGATCTGAGCCGCGAGGAAAACTGGGAGGAGATCCGCCGGTCGCGCCCGACGCTCGTCTGGCTGGAGAGCCCGACCAATCCGCTCCTGAAAATCGTGGACATCGCGGGCATCAGCCGCGTGGCCGCCGAAGTGGGCGCGGCCACCTTGGTGGATAACACCTTTGCCTCTCCCTTCCTCCAGCGGCCTTTGGAACTCGGCGCCACGCTGTCGCTTTCCTCCACCACCAAATACATCAACGGCCACAGCGATTGCCTGGGCGGGATCGTCGCCACGAACGACAAAGGGTGGCATTCGCGGATGGACTTCGCGCAGAAGGCGCTCGGGTTGCAGCCTTCGCCCTTCGACGCCTGGCTCACCACGCGCGGCCAGCGGACGCTGGCGCTGCGGATGGAACGCCACTGCGCCAACGCCCTCGAACTCGCCCGCTGGCTGGAGTCGCGCAAGGGCGTGCGCCTGGTGCGCTACCCCTTTTTACCAAGTCATCCTCAATATGAACTGGCACGGCGGCAAATGCGCGGCGGCTCGGGGATGGTGATTGCGGAATTTGATTGCAGCACCGAAAAGGCACTGGCGTTCTGCCATCGGTTGCGGCTCTTCACGCTGGCCGAGAGCCTGGGCGGGGTGGAAAGCCTCGTCTGCCACCCGCCGACGATGACGCATGCGCAGGTCCCGGCCAAGGTCCGCCATGCCGTCGGCATCTCTGACGGGTTGATCCGCTTCTCGGTGGGCATTGAGGATTTCGAGGATTTGCGCCGCGACATCGACGAAGCCCTGACGGAAATCCTGGGATGAGCGCGCGCGATTTGCTCACCGACCCGCCCTGGAAGGCGGAAGATTTGGGGCTCGCCCTGCCGCAGTCAACCCATGCCGTATCGGTTTCGCTGCCGCGCTGGGAGGATGTCGTCGGCTACGAGGAAAAAAAGCCCGAGGTCATGGCGCGGCTCCCAAGCGGCTACCCGCGCTTCGTCATTCACCCGCTGGTGCGGGAAGTGGCCCGGCGACTCGGCGGCTCCGAGTTTAGTTTACCCCTCCCCTCTGAGTGCGTGGCGAAAATGTGCGTGGATTTTATTTACAAGAGCAGTGGCGAACACGCCACCGCAGGTGGCTCGGGCGCTCCGCGCACGAGGGACGGCGCGTCGATCTCCCTCGTCGAGACCACCGAGGCTGGATTTGCGTCGCTCCGCGCCTTTTGGCAACACACAGGGCTGATTCTCTCCACCCGCCGCGCCGAAGCATTCCTGGCTGGAAAGCCGTGCATTGTTGCCGAGACCGATGTTCATCGCTCCCTGCGTCGGCAGCTTGCGGGCTTCTACGGCTGCGGCGAGGGAGATGTCTTCCTGACGCCGACCGGCATGGCCGCGCAATTCGCCGCATTGCGGGCCGTGCGGGAACTCAGCCCCGGCCTGCCCACGGCGCAATTGGGCTTTCCCTACGTGGATACGCTCAAGCTGCAGGAGAAGTTCGGAGAGGGCGCGACGTTGCTGCACCACCTGGATACGATTGCCGAGGACCTCCGCCTCCTGCTCGCCCGCCAGCCGCTCGCCGCCTGCTTTTGCGAGCTTCCGGGCAACCCGACGCTCGGCAGCGCCAACGTGTGCGGCATCACGCCGATCCTGCGCGAACAAGGCGTGCCCCTGGTCGCCGACGATGTCGTGGCCACGCCGTTCAACGTCGATTTGAGCGAGCACGCCGACTTGATCGCCACGAGCCTCACCAAATACATCGCGGGCAGCGGCGACGTGATGGGTGGCGCGCTGATCTGCAATCCCAAGTCGCCGTATTACCAAGGATTGAAACGCCTCATCGCGGCGCAGCACGAGGAGCTGCTCTGGAGCGGGGACGCGGAAGTCATCGACGCGCAGGCGCACGGGTTCCCCGAGCGGATGCGGCGCCACAACGCCAACGGCCTCTACCTCGCGGAACGGCTGCGCGCGCACCCGGCCATCGAGCGCGTCTGGTATCCGAAGTGGGAATTCAGCGCAGTCTATGACGCGGTGCGCCGACCCGAAGGCGGCTGGGGCTCGCTCATCACTTTCCTGCCCAAGAACGCTGCGACGACCGCCCCGCGCATTTATGATGCGCTGCAATTTTGCAAAGGCCCGAGCCTCGGCACGGTCTTCACACTCGCCTGCCCGTTCACGTTGCTGGCCCATTACACCGAGTTGGAATGGGCGCAAGCCTGCGGTGTCCCGAGCCACTTGATTCGCATTTCCGCCGGACTCGAAGACGCGCAGGAGTTGTGGAGAAGGCTGGAAGCGGCCTTGGAAAATTAGGCTAGGAAGTATTCAGGAATTGAAGGAGAAGAAAATCTGGAACTCAGGAACTCAAGAAGATTCAGAAAGGGAACGGCTGTTGCCCTTTTCGGTCTCCATTCCATTAGACCAGTTTCGGTTTCATTTGTCGCATTCCTCTCGCCCCGAAGGGGCTGAGTAAACCAGCCCAGGGCAACGCCCTGGGTATGCGTGTGAGAG
>CAIYQA010000526.1 GCA_903928175.1 uncultured Spartobacteria bacterium
TATTTTTTGAGATAACGCTTCTACGAACACGAACTGTCGTATCACTGCAAGCAGCAGCGGTATGGGCCACCAAGCCTTGCGACTGGTCCAGCCATCTCGCTGAGTCATTGGATGTGCGGCTGGCAGACCCCCAAGGATCTTATTCGCAGACATATTACTATGAAAGCTACGGGAATTTGTCCTTTCCAGATAGTAGGCAATCGATGAGGGCTATCTCGGGGAAACCACTAGTGATGGCCAAAAAATCATATTACTTCGTGTGAAGCATCGTCCTCTGGCTTACTATGCCGCCGCCGATTCGGGCTATCGGGCCTGTGCCAATGTCTTCCGCGAGGGCGCCCAACACAGCAGCAGCACGATTTTGAGCCCATTCGGAGCAGGACCATCAAGGTTAAGGTGAAGAAAAAGCCCAAATATCCAATCCATGCGGTCACCCGGTTGAGCCACCCTATATGGTGGAAAAGGCCGGTGTAGTAAAAGGCTGGCACCGCAAAAACCGCCGGGATCAGCAGATCGAGCCCGAGGATGATGCCCCACCGAACGACCTGAGCTTCCCAACTGTCATCGTGGCGCAGATGAAAGAATTCCTTGGCGACACGGTCGAAGCGGACCAGGAAAACGCCCCAGACAACCACCATGAGGGAAATGTGCCAGCCGAGGTAGCTTTGGATGGCGGTCAGGGTGGGCATGGGTAGGTCGGATTGGAGCACGGCCATGGGGGCATGGTCAACAAGGTGTTTTGCGGGCGTCGTTTCACTACTCTTTCCTATTTCTGCCCTTCGCTCTCTTTCTCATGGCAAATCCCGTCCATAATATAATAGAGGGGTATTATCTGCTGGCCATCGCTGGCAGTGCCTCCCTCTAAACAGGAGAGACCATGGCCTACGCCACCAAGTATTACTCTCCCCGGCTCGACCGAGCTCTGGTCACCCGGCTCTATCATGAAGCGAAGGCCCAGCGGATACCCATGACGGTTCTCACGAACCGGCTGGTGGAGTCCGGGCTTTCTCATCTGGACGGAGCTGACCAAAGACACGAGCGCAGCATCGTGGCCGAGGAGCCGCCCACGCGCGATCCCGCGCGGGCGTATTGAATCCAGCGGGATCACCAACATCAACCCAACCGAGCCCGGCACAACGCCGGGCTTTTTCGTGTGCCGACTCAGCACACGACCAACCCAACAAAAAGAAAGGAGCCACCAAATGGCCGTCATACTTAACCTAACGTATTCGAAAAAGCTGGGTCTGCCCAACTTCAGCAGTCACCAATGCAGCGTCAGTATTCAATCCGAGATCGCCGATCTCACCCAAGTCACCGGGGAGGTCAAGCGCCTCTACCTCCTCACCCAGGACGCCGTGGACAGGGAAATCCAGGGAGTGGGGTATCTGCCCGACGCAACAACCTATGGCATGCACCCAGCCAGCAACGGCAGCGGGCGGGGCAGCGAGGCCCAACCCAGCCGCGAGCCCAATGGAGCCGACAACGGCGCTTGGGCCTGCTCACCCAAGCAACGCGAGTTGGTCGAAAAGATCGTCCGGGAGAACGGCCTCAACAAGCGGGAGGTCGATGACATGGCCAAGTCCATGTTTGACGGAACAGGCGTCCGGCAGCTCAACCGTCTCCAGGCCAGCGGACTCATCGACGAGCTGCTGGAGCGCCATGGGGGGCTGCGGCGCAACGGGAACGGCAATGGTCAACGGGGCCGGTTCCAGCGCGAGGGGAGAGGAGCGTCCCGATGATCGCGTTCGCCGATCCACCCCCTGCGGCGGCTTTCGAGCCGAGACAACCGAAGGGGCGCAGCATTGAGGAACTGACCAGCACGGTCTCGGCCTCCCGGTTGGGCACATGGCTTCAATGTCGGCTCAAGTTCCATCTCCGGTATGTCGCCGGGGTGCTCAAGGCGCCCTCGGCGGCCCTACACGTGGGGAAGACCGTCCATGCCGTCCTCCAGCAGTGGAGCCTCGCCAGGTGGCGTGGATCCCCGTTGGATGGCGATGCCATCGGCGCGGTGTTCGAACAGGCATGGGGGACGCCGGAGGGGGCGGTTCCCATCGCGTGGGAGTCTGAGGAGGAAGCGGCCAGCAAGGCAAACGCCTTGGCGGTCATCCAGACCTACTTGCGCGAGACCCCGATCCCCTTGGACGAAAAGCCCGAGGGCGTGGAGGTCAGCGTCGAGATAGACCTCGCCTCCCACGGGTTGCCTGTTCTGGTCGGAGTGCTGGACCTCGTGCGGGCCGGTGGCCGCATCGTCGATTTCAAGACGACAGGCAGAACCCCAGATCCCAAGATGGTCCTGCATACCACTGAGGTCCAGACGACCGGCTACGCCTTGCTTTACCGCGAGGCGACTGGACAGCGGGAATCCGGCATTGAGCTGCACCACCTGGTGAAACTCAAGACGCCGAAGCTCGTGGTGACGGAAGCCGGCCCAGCAACGGAGCAGCAGGTCAACCGCCTCTTCCACCTGATCGACGCCTATGTCGATGATCTGGAGCGCCGAGACCCGATCCCTTCACCTGGGATGCAGTGTTCCATGTGCGAGTTCCTTGGCGAATGCCGGGTGTGGCAGTGAGGTTACAGGATCACGGGGCCGCCATTCCGGGCGGCCCCGTTCGGTGTGGAACCGGCTGGATAGATGCATCTGCGAGTGCGGTCACTGCCGAAATAGCGGTGACGTGTTCTCAATCACCCTCTGTAATGTCCTCGGAATCCAGAAAAGTTTCTTGGTGGGAGTGAGATTTTCCAATACCACCAGAAAAGGACGAAAAGGATTCTGTAGGTTTTGAGGAGGAATCACCTCTGACCAATCCCCGTAATGAACACTACCATCAAAGCCCCGCAACCAGATGAGCCATCGGCAGATTCAGGGCATGGGCTATCCTCAAAAGCGCATCGATCGAGATATTCTTCTCCCCTCGTTCAACCTCGCCAATATAGTTGGGATGGAGGTCAGCCTGCTCTGCCAGCCTTTCCTGAGAAAGGCCCGCTTCTTTCCGAGCGGCGCGGAGTGCCTCCCCTAGAATTTTGCGGTGTTTTGGAATCTTGGCCACAACGCCCCCAACCGAAACAGGGATTGTCAGCCGCGACCACAGTCTATAGCTTGTCTTTTACCTCCGTCGGGATGCCGAAGAGTTCATCCAAGGAAAAATCGATTATGAAATTTATTCTCCGCTGTCTCTTGGCAGCGCTCGCCATTACGGCAGCATCCGCCTCGGCGGCACAACAACCAGCAACCGGGATGCTCGTTTATGAAAGCGTCGCGAACTACGCTGAGGTAATCGAGTTCGCAAGCATCACTCGGAAAAATCTTTTTGATTCGACCGTCATCCGCCCCACAGGGCAGAGCTTGTCTTGCAAAACAGAATACATCCGTGCCGTGGTGAATTATCCCCCACTGTTCATCTCCCCAGAGAATGCAGCGGCAGCATCGGATAACATCCGCAATATCGAATCCCTCCAGGAGCGATACCCAAAATTCAAAGGTCAACTTCAGGCGGTGGAGGACAAATGGAATACTGCGCTGGAAGCGGGAAAGCAAATCAAGATCAGTGCCGTCTCCCAGAATCCATCGCCCAAGGCCGAATCACTCTCCTTCACCACGACCACCGGGAAGAAATTCGAGAATGTCACGCTCTCGGGAACTTCCGGAACCGACATATCCGTCGTCAGCGACAGCGGGATCGCGCACATCCCTTTTGAGCAATTGCCGAAGGATATGCAGGCACGGCTCCACTACGTGCCTCAGGCAGTGATATCCCAAGCTTTGCGCGACAAGGAAGCTCTGGCTCAAGCCTTGCGGGAAAAGGAGGCCAAAGCCCAGCAAGACAAGGAAGCTCTTGCCCAAGCGCAACGAGATAAGGATGGCCAAGCCCTGCGCGACAAGGAAGACCCGGCCCAGCGTGCCAAGGATGCCCAAGCACAGAAGGACAAGGAAGTCGAAACTCAGCGGGACAAGGATAGACTGATCCATAGGGCCAAGGAACTATTCGGTTATGACAAATCGGACAATGAACTCATTCAGTTGATGGCTGAAACTATCGATGGCTTCTATGGCATGGAGCCATCAAAAGCTGCAGCCCTTTTAAGCAAGATCCAGTCGACAGCTCGGGCTCTTGACATAAGTAACGAGTACATGACGCGACACATAATTAAGTATAATCAGATGGCCAAGGCCCGCGATCTTGGCGGCTCTGGTGGCATGAATACTGAATCGGCCATAAGAATCATGA
>CAIYQA010000527.1 GCA_903928175.1 uncultured Spartobacteria bacterium
CGCGGCATGATGCCCTGGATTTCCAAAAAGAACCTCAAGGGCGCACAAGCCGCTTACTAAATCAGCACAAAATTCAAGAGCGCGAGGGTCGAAAGGCCCTCGCGCTTTTTTGTACGCACGCTCCAACTGCTTGTCATCCCGAGCGCAGCGAAGGACCCCTCAAGCCATTCCGAGCTTCCGCATTCAGAAAAAGCCACGCTTCGGGATATTTTGTGAGGTTGCTCGCTGCGCTCGGGATGACAAGCATGCTGGCCAGTTTTTTCAATTCTCGTTACTAAGTTTTACTTGGTATCGAGGAGAATGCGGATGTGGCGCGCTATTTCGCCAATTCCCGCAGCACCGCCAGGTTTTCGCGGTCCTCCGCCAAATCCTTCCCTTTGGGCGTTTCCAGCACTTTCGGGATGGCCACAAATCGCGGGTCGCGCATCAGGAACTCGAACGGAGCCAGCCCGATTTTCCCTTTCCCGAGATGCTCGTGGCGGTCCACCCGCGAGCCGAGCCCCGTTTTGGAGTCGTTGCAATGCAAGGCGACCAGATGCTTCAGGCCCACGATTTCCTCAAATCGCTCAAACGTCTCGCGCGCGCCCGCCTCGGTGGAAATGTCGTAGCCTGCGGCAAAGAGATGGGCGGTATCCACGCAAACACAGAGCCGGTTCGGTTGCGCCGCGTGCTTTAGAATCCAGGCAAGCTGCTCGAAGGTGTGCCCAAGCGAGGAACCTTGCCCTGCGGTGGTTTCCAGCGCCACCCGGGTTTTGACCTTCGGCAATTTCTCGAAAACCGCGTCGAGTCCGGCGACGATTTTTGCCAGTCCCTCCGCCTCGCCCGCCCCCATGTGCGCGCCGGGGTGGAGCACCAAAAACGGCAGCCCGAGTTGATCCGCCCGCAGCAGTTCCTCCGCAAGCGCCCGGCGCGATTTTTCCGCGAACTCGGGATTGGCCGCCGCGAGGTTGATCATGTAGCCGCTGTGGCCAAATACGGAACGCACTTCTCCCCGGCGCGGGTGTTCGTGGAAGGCTTTTAATTCGGCTTGCGTAAAGGGCGCGGCGGCGAACCATTGCATGTTGCTTTTGACGAAAATCTGCATCGCCGTGGCGTGCACCGAAAGCGCGCGGTCAATGGCGAGCGCCACGCCGCCCGCGATGGACATGTGGGCGCCAATCAAAGGCGAGGAGGGCGTTTTTCGGGAAGCCTTGGGTTTCATTAGCAAAGAACATCGCGCAAAGGCTGCAAAGAACGCAAAGGAAATGCGTTGCGCCCACCCAAACCAGCCATTCCCTCGCCCGCGTCTCCGTGCTTTACCCGGGCGAGGGAGCGCTTTATGTTTGCTGTAATGTTACGTATCCAAACTTTGTGGGAAGCCCGTTGGATTTTCGGGGTTCTTTTGATTTTGACGGTCTTCTTGTGGCAATTCCGCCAGAAGATCACGTTCGTGCCTTGTCTGCTCGGCGTGGCTCTGCTCGCGTTCAGCTTCTATTTTTTCCGCGACCCGGATCGCACGGCGCCCGCCGATCCCAAAGCTGTTGTGGCTGCTGCCGATGGCGTGGTATCGGAGGTCCGGGAAGTCGAAGAGCCGGAGTTCGTGAAAGCCAAGATGAAGCGCGTGGGCATTTTCCTCTCGGTCTTTAACGTCCACACCAACAAAGCCCCCATCGGCGGCAAAGTGGTTTATTCCCAGGAACACGCGGGGGCGTACCTGGATGCGCGCGATCCCGACTGCTCCGGCAAGAACGCCTGCCGCACCTGGGCTTTCCAAAACGACCGCGCAACCGTCGTGGTGCGGCAGTTGACCGGCCTCATCGCGCGGCGCATCGTCGGGTGGTCCAAGGTCGGCGACACCGTGCAAAAAGGGGAGCGCTTTGGGATGATCCGCTTCGGCTCGCGCACGGAAATTTATCTCCCGCTGGATGCCGAGATCACGGCCAAACCCGGCGACCGGGTGGAAGGCGGCGTGACGGTGATTGCCCGGCTCCCTTGACCCCAACTCAGAAAGAAAATGAGCCGCAAAAAGGCGCAAAAAGCACAAGAATCCTAAAACCCGTTTTTGCGCATCTTGCGCTTCCTTGCGGCTAGTCTAAATCTTTTTACCCCATGAACGAGTCCCAGAACGAAACGCCCAAAATCTATTTGCTGCCGAACTTGATGACGGCGGGCAATCTCTTTTGCGGCTTCGCGGCCACGCTCTTGATTGTCCAGGGAACGCTGGCGATGGAAACCGGCGAAACGCAAATCCCGTATTTCAACCAAACGTATTTCCACTTGGCGATCTGGTTGATTCTCATCGCCTGCATTTTCGATCTGCTCGATGGGCGGCTGGCGCGCCTGGGCGGGCACGAGAGCGAGTTCGGGCGGGAGTTTGATTCGCTGGCCGATGTGATCTCCTTCGGCGTCGCCCCGGCCATGCTTCTGTACAAGATCGTGCTCCAGGATTTTGAATACGGCTGGATGGTGGCCTTCCTCTACCTGCTTTGCGGGGCTTTGCGGCTGGCCCGCTTCAATTGCATCGCGGCTAAAAGCGGCGGCGCAGACAAGGATTTTCGCGGGTTCCCGATCCCCGCCGCCGCCGGGGTGATCTCCTCCATGACGCTCTTCATCCTCTGGTGGGAAGGCAAGAACCGGGAATTTGGCAACTGGAAATACCTCTTGCTGGTGCTGATGCTCTTTCTCTCCTTCATGATGTTCTCGCGCTTCAAATACCCGAGCTTCAAGGCGTTGAACTGGCGCACCAAAGGGTCCATCCCGCGCTTCATTTGTATTTTCCTGATCCTCATCTTTACCGTGCAGCATTACGCTTGGATGCCGGCGGTGATCTTCATTGCCTACCTGCTCTACGGATTCCTGCGCCCGTTCCTCTCTCACCGGATGCGGCATGAGATTGAAGACGAGGAGGAAGACGATCCGCAAACGCCCGTCGAATAGCCGTGATTTCCCCAGTGGACGCCGCCCGCCTTTCTGGCTAAAATACGCGTCACGCTTTTTTCCATTTATGAGCACAGCCTACCAAATTGTCGTTTGCGGAAGCATTGTCCCCGATCCGCTCCAAACTCTTGAACCCGTCAGCAGCCCCGCCGGTCCCGCGTTGAAAAATGAGGCGATGCTCCCGTCGGTGCTCGACCCCTGGGCAGGCCACGCGCTCTTCGAGGCGGCCAACCTGGCCAAGAACGCCCCGGGCAGCAAAGTCTATCTGGTAAGCCTCGCGCCCAAGGCCAAGCTCCAGCAGGTGATGATGACCCTGGCGCAGAAGGTCCCGTTCGAACTGATCGCCCTCGACGGCAGCGCCAGCGGCTTTACCGATGCCTTTGAAACGGCGGGCGCGCTCGCCGACGCCATCCTTGCCATTCCCGGCCTGGACAAAAGCAAGCTGCTCGTCTTTGGCGGCTGGGAAAGCGCCTCGCGCTGTGCAGGCGTCACCATGCAGGTGATCGGCGAAAAACTCGGCATCGTCGATCAATTCCAAGGCGTGGACGAACTCAAGGTCAACGCCGACGGCTCACTGGAAATCCTGGAACGCATCGACGGCGGCAAACACCAAATCTCCACCTGTGCCGGAGCCCCCGCGCTGCTGGGTTGGGCCACCGGCAACCTGCCGGAGCCAAAGAACAACCCGCAAGTCGGCATGGCGAACATGCGCGTCGTCATGCCTGCGCTGCAAAAAGCCAAACCGGCCCCGGTCGGTGCCGGAGGCATCGATTTTGCAAGCGTCGCCCTTCCCAAGCAACTGCGCGAAACCCGGATCGTCAAAGACGCCGCCCCGGAGGAAATCGCCCGCGAAATCGTCGAGTGGATCAGCAAATAATTTAGCCGCAAAAAGGCGCAAAAATGAATCTCAAGAACGATATTTTCCTTCTTTGCGACCAAGTCCGCGAAACGGCTTTTGCTCTGCACTCCTATCTCAAATATGGGCACATGGAAAAAGTGTATGAAAACGGATTGGCTCATCGGCTCCGCCAAACCGGTCTGCGGGTGGATCAGCAATCCGCGCTGAAGGTAATGGACGAAGATGGAACGCCTCTCGGGGACTATTTTGCAGATCTTTTGGTCGAAGAAAAATTGATCGTGGAGCTTAAAACCTGCAAAGCCTTGGCCTCAGAGCACGTCGCGCAACTCCTCGGGTATCTGCGCGGATGTCGGATCGAGCACGGCCTCTTAATCAACTTTGGAACCCCTAAACTGGAAATCAGAAAATACGCCCTATCTGCCTCCTGAATTTGCGCTTTTTGCGCCTTTTTGCGGCTAATAAAATCTTATGGAAAACATTCTTCTTCTCGTTCACACCGAAGCGGACGGCAGCCTTGCCAAATCCGCGCTGGAGTCTCTCCAAGCTGCCCAAGCGCTCGCGGGCGGACTCGGCGGCGCCGGGTTGAGCGTCGGCATCGTCGGTGAAAAAATTCAGGACGCCGCAAACCAGATCGCCGGTTGCGGAGCCGCGAAATTCCTCGGCGTCGAAGGGGCGGAATTCGCCCAGCCCCGCTACGCATCCGATGCCGCGGCAGCCGAGGCCCTTTGCAAGGCCGCCCAAGCCACGGTCGTGATCGCGCCCGCGACTTCCCGCTGGACCCGCGTCCTGGCAGGGGTCGCCGCGCGTCTCAACGGCCGGGTGGAAACCCACGTCACCGGGCTGCGCGCCGAGAACTGCGCAGTGAGTGTGACGCGCTGGTATTACCGCCAGCGGATGGAAGCCGTGCTTTCGCGCGCGCAACGCCCGTGGTTTTTGCTCGTCGATCCCGGCAGCCAGCCCGCCTGGGAAGGCGCAGCGGGAACGGCTACTGTTGAACCCGTCGCCGTCAGTCTGCCGGAATCCAGCAAACGCACGACCGTCACCGGCTTGCGCGCGCCTTCGGCAGATGCCCAGACCATCCGGCCTGACGCCGACCTGCTCTTCGTCACCGGCGCAGGTTGGACCAAGAAGCAAGCCGATGGCCAGACGCACGTGCCGGAAGCTGAAAAGATCATTTTCGATTTCCTGAAACTCACGCGCGCCTCGCTCGGCAGCAGCAAATCGCTGGTCGATCTCGGCGGCGAAGGCCAGGCCGTCATCTCGTTCCTCACGCACCTCAACCAGATCGGGCAGACCGGCTCCACGCCGCGTCACCCCAAGGGGCTCTCCACCTGCTGCCACGGCGAGGAGCCGCACGCGGTCGGCTGGCGCTTCATCAAGGAACGCCGGGCCATCAGCCTCGACGCGAATTGCGGTTGGGCGCGCGGAAAAGCCGACGTGCTCTATGTTGCCGACGCATTTGCGGTCATGGCGAAGGTCAACGAATTAGTCGCCGCAAAGTAGAGCTCCCAACGAGGTTCACGCCAGGCATCTCACCAACGCCTTGTTGAGGTTCGCCTTATCAAGGTTCTTGCCGATGAACACCATCTGGCTCGTCCGCGTTTCCCCTTTTTCCCAAAGCCGATCCCAGAAAATGGTGAACCGGTTGTTGACCCCGTGGAACAGCACGCGCCGAGGATTTCCGGCGATAGAGAGGAACCCCTTGGAGCGGAAAATTTTCGCGTTCAGGCTCAGCTCCGCGACGAATGCCTCGAACCGATCCACGCCAAAAGGCTGGTCGAAGGTGAACGCGCACGACTGGATCTCGTGATGATGGCGGTAGTTGAGTTCGTCGAGGAATTTGGGGTCCACCGCCAGCTTGCGGTCCACGTCGAAGGCCGCCATGTCCAGGACCTCCTTTAAATTGATCTGCGCGCGATTGGTGCGGAAGCTCTGCGCATGCGGGTTGAGCGCGGAAGTGAGCGCTTCGATGCGGGCGAGGTGCGCCTCGTCCACGAGATCGGTTTTGTTGATCAAGAGGAAATCCGCCATGGCGATCTGCTCGCGCGCGGTTTCCACTTCCAGCATTTGTTTTTCGATCTGCTCGGCATCCACCACGGTGATGATGGAATCGAGCTGCACGTACTGCTGCAACTGTGGGATGTTCAGGAAGGTTTGCGCGACGGGCCCGGGATCGGCGATGCCGGTGGTCTCGATCAGGAGGTAGTCGAACCCGCCACGTCGCACGAGCGCTTGCACGCTCTTGATCAAGTCCGTGCGGACGGTGCAGCAAACGCATCCGTTATTCATCTGCACGATCTCCTCCCTGGCGTTCTCCACCAACTGCCCGTCGATGCCGATCTCGCCGATCTCGTTGACGATGATGGCAAATTTGTAGCCGTGCTGCTGCTGGAGGATGTAGTTGAGCAGCGTCGTTTTCCCGGCTCCGAGAAAGCCGGTCAGAATGGTCACGGGGATGCGCGGTTTGGATGGGGCGGAGTTCGAGTCGGTCATGGCGAGCGGGACATTTTAGCGCATCCACCGCGCTTGCCAAGGAGGCGATTTTTTGAGAAAATACCTGCTGTAAACATTACATTTTAACTGCGTAGGCAGATTGGGCGTCCTGAAACCTGAGAATTTTTAACGTCCCCGATCGCTGCCAACCGCGCCGCCAATCGGCGCGGTTCGGTCGTGTTTTGGGGACGGGCCTCTCAGGGCCTCAGGACCAGCGCGGCAGGACCGCGCCCTCTTTTTTGCCCGCGCTCAAGCAAGGAGCTTCGAAAGATGAGGATGATCTGCGCGTGGTGTAAAAAAGTGATCCAGAAAGGGCCGGAGAAGCCGGTGTCGCATGGGATGTGCAGGCGATGCGCCCGGCGGATGGAGCGCGAGCATGAAGCATCGTGCGGATTCATCCGCGACCCAAGCAGCTATGTGATGGATAAGGTGATTGTTTCCGCGATTTTCGCAGCCTTTCTTCTCCTCACCGTGCTGCTGGTGGAGGGGCTGCATTGGATCACTGGCGGAAAGACTCCCAGCTTCCTGGAGCGGGATTCTCTCCCGCTTCATGGCAAGCCCCTTTCGGAGAGCGCGGCTCCGGCTCCCGCAGCGGAGCCTGCCACCCCGGCTCAATAAAGCACGCGGGCGAGATAGAGCCCTTCGGCGGGCGCGGCGAAGTTGGTTTTTTTGCGCAGCTCGCCCGCTTGGGGTGCCGTGAGGAACGCGGTGAGCCATTGCTGATCGGCCTTGCCTTGCGCGACCCGCACGAGCGAGCCGGTCAACAGGCGGACCATTTTGTAGAGAAAGCCGTCGCCTGTGAAGGTCAGCGTGACGAGTCCGCCGGGCTGGCCTTTGATGTCGATCTTATGGATGGTCCGCACCGTATCGAGGCAGGGCACGCCCCGGTTGGCAGCGAATCCGCCGAAATCATGCGTGCCGGTGAGCAGCCCGGCTGCCTGCCGCAGTTGTCTCATATTGAGGGGACGAAAAACGTGCCACGCGCGGCCAATTTCCAGCGGCGGCATCACCGGACCGTTCCAAATCCGGTAAATGTAGCGCTTGCCCTTGGCGGCAAACCGGGCGTGGAACTCCGGCTTGGCCCATTGGCAGCGGGTAATGCGGATTTCCTGCGGCAGATGGGCATTGAGCGCCGCCAACCATTCGGACGGTGTGAAACGGTCGTACGGCACGTCCACATGGGCGCTCTGCGCCAGCGCGTGAACGCCCGCGTCGGTCCTGCCGGAACCGTGCAGCGGCACGCGCTCGCCGCCATTGAGTTTCGCGAATGCGGCTTCCAAAAAATCCTGCACGGCTCCCTTCCCTGCCTGGCTTTGCCAGCCGCAGAACGGGCGTCCGTCATAGGCGATCGTGAGTTTGAGCCTGCGCGTGGTCATGGAAAAAAAGAGAGTCTCGCGCAAAGAGCGCAAAGGACGCAAAGGAATGATGCCTGTTTGTTTTCTCGTTACCAGGCTCCAGCCTGGTAATGCCACTGTCTTCGAAGCTCCAGCTTCGAAAGGCTGCCAGTAAATAGTGCGTCCAATCCACGACCACGCTTTCGAGGCTGGAGCCTCGGGGACAAAGGCGTTCCCAAGCTGGAGCTTGGGAACGAGAGCGCAAAAGAGGACTGTAACGAGGGCGCAACAAGGGCTGCATTCTGTCTTTGCCATTTGCGTTCTTTGCGCGCATTAAAATCGGGGGCTTAAAGATCATCCCATCATCGCCTGCGAATCGAGGTAGCCTTGCAGGATGAGCACGGCCGCGACCTGGTCGATCACCTGCCGACTATTTTTGACGTTTTTGCCGCTCTCGTGGAGTTGCTTTTGCGCGGCAACGGTGGTGAGCCGCTCGTCCCAAAATTTTACCGTGCACGGCGAGAGCGCCTTGAGCTTGGTGGCAAATTCACGCGCTTTTTCGGCAGCCGGTCCGTACGTGCCGCTCATGTTGCGCGGCAGACCGATGACCACCGTTTCGATTTTCTCCCGCGCGATCACTTCGGCGACATGTTTGATCGGATTGCCGATCTTTGCCTGCACGGTCTCCAACGGATGAGCGAGCATTCCGAGCTCATCCGAAAGGGCGAGCCCGATCCGCGCTTCGCCAACATCAATGCCAAGGATACGAGTCATCATTAGAGCCAGTCTAAACCGGTAAAAGTAAAAGATATAGCCGCAAAAAGGCGCAAAAGACGCAAAGGGGAGATAGGTAGGAGCGCTGTTTCAAAATGGAAATCGGTCCGGCCTTCCTCGGTTTGCGAAGCTGGAGCTTCGAAGACAGGTGCATTCCCAATCAGGAGATTGGGAACGAGGGCTCATGAGGGCTCAAAGGTGGATCGACCGCTCCGCGGGCGATTCTGAGAGAGCGCGTGGAAAGCGGGTCTTCCCCTTTGCGCTTTTTGCGCCTTCTTGCGGCCAATCCCTCCTAAACCGTCGAAGGTTCCACCACAAAGGGCGCGAGCGTTTCCAGGGCGCGCTTGGGAATGGTGGCCACTACGCAGGCCACATCCTCCGCATAATCGAGGCTGGACACGATGCCGTCCCGATGGAGCCGGGCGAGCAGATCGGCGCGCGCAGCCGGGATGCGCAGTTCGACCGTGAGCGTGCCGTTGCTGACGAAATCCGAAATCCGCTCCACCAATACATCCAGCCCCAGGCCGTTATGGATGGAGATGAAAACCGCTTCAGGGAAATGCAGCCGCAGCCCGGCGAGCACGGCCGGGTCTTCGATTTTGTCGATCTTGTTGAACACGATGAGCATCTGCTTGGTGTCCGCTCCAAGCTCCGTGAGGACGCGCATCGTGGTGTCATAAAACTCCAGCACCCGGGGCTGGGAGGCGTCCAAAACGTGAATGAGAAAGTCCGAGAGCGCGGCTTCTTCCAGCGTGGCGTTGAAGCTTTCCACCAGTTCGTGCGGCAACCGGCGGACGAAACCGACGGTGTCGGTGAGCAGCAAGGGCGCTTTGTTGGGCAGCGCTATTTTGCGCGTGGTGGTGTCGAGCGTGGCGAAAAGTTTGTTTTCCACAAACACCTCCGCGCCGGTGAGTTGCCGCAGGAGCGAGGATTTGCCCACATTGGTGTAGCCGACAATGGCGGCGTTGGGGACCGGCGCGCGCTTGCGGTCCTTGCGCTGGGTGGCGCGGGCGCTGCGCACCTCCACGAGTTCCCTTTTGAGGCGGTCGATCTGGCCGCGAATCCTCCGTTTGTCCTGTTCGAGCTGGCTTTCGCCCTCACCCTTGGCGCCGATTCCGCCGCCCTGCTGGCCCAGGTGGCTCCAGGCGCGGGTGAGCCGGGGCAGCGAATATTCCATCCGCGCCACATCCACCTGAATGCGGGCTTCGCGGGTCTTGGCGCGCTGGCCGAAAATATCCAGGATGATCTCCTCGCGGTCGGCGACGGTGACGCCGGTGAGTTCCTCGAAATTGCGTTGCTGGGCGGGAGTCAATTCGTTGTCAAAAACAAGCACATCACAGGCGTGTTCCTTGACCAGCGCGGCGATCTCCTCCGCCTTGCCCGAGCCGACCAAAAAGCGGGCGTGGTTCTCGCGATGATGGATCAACCGGCGTTCCACCACGGGGATTCCCAAGGTGTTTACGAGTTCCTCGAGCTCTTCGAGCAGGCTTTGCGCCTCGGCCTTCCCGCTGGCCTCGATGTAGGCGCCCACCAGCAGCGCCCGTTCCGCCATTTTTTCCGTCGCTTTGATTTCAAACATTGAGGCTCACACTATACCACAAAGAAGGGGGCGCGGCTACTGCGCTCTGCAAAACGAAACAGCCGGGGTGTGGACCCCGGCTGTAACGGAATTTTTAACTGTTGGTTGAAGATTACTTCGCGGCCTTGGCGGGCGTCTCAGCAGTTGCCGGGGTGGCCGACTTGGCTGCGTCAGCACCTTCCGCCGGTTTTTCGGCCTTCTTGATGTCGAGAAGTTCGACTTCAAAGACCAGCGCCTGGTTGGGTCCGATCATCGGAGGGGCTTGTTCGCCGTAAGCGAGCGAGGGCGGGATGAAAAGCTGCCATTTGGAGCCAACGGGCATCATTTGCAGCGCCTCGACCCAGCCGGGGATCACGCCTTCGACCTGGAAGGAGACCGGCTCCTTGCTCTTGTCAAACTCGGTGCCGTTGATGAGCGTGCCACGGTAGTTGACGGAAACGGTGTCGCTGGGCTTGGGTTTGGCACCCTCACCCGCTTTGAGGATTTTGTATTGCAGGCCGCTGGGGGTCGTGACAATGCCTTCCTTCTTCTTGTTCTCTTCCAGGAATTTCTCCGAGTCGGCCTTGTTCTTCTCGGCGGCGGCTTTTTGCTTCGCCATCATTTTGGCCTGCATTTCGGTCTGGAACGTCTGGAGCGTGGCCTTCATTTCCTCTTCCGTCAGGACGGTTTTTCCGGTGAATGCGTCCTTGATACCTTGCGTGAGGAAAGCGGGGTTGAGATCCAGGTCGGAGCGCTTGAGATTATTGCCGATATCAGCGCCAATGGAATAGCTGACCTTGTCACGGGTTTCCTGGGGTTTGTTTGCTTTTTCCTTCTGCTCCGCATTGCAACCGGATTGCAGCAGGAGAAGGCCTGAGAACGCCAGTGCAAGACGGGCGGTGAGTGCGATTTTCATAGTTTGGTTTGTGGCGTGGTAATGATTGAGAAAACGCTGGATGCCTTTTGTCCGGCTGTATCAACATGATGGGCCAAGCGTGGGGCGGAACGGTTTCTTTAAGCGACTGTTAGCGTTCTGCTCCTCCGAAACCAAGAAAAAAAGCTGCGACCGAAGAAGATTGGCTCTTCTCCGGTCCCAGCGTTCTCTTGGTTATGACCTGTAAAACGGTCGTTTTGCGATTAATCACACGCGGACCAGGGCCTTACATAGGTCCGGGTGGTCCGAATCGTGGTCCGTTCCCCAACGGGCTGCAGAACCGGCGTCATTTTCAGGTACCGAACCCGGATGATCTTCTCACCCACGGGCGTGAGCATGGTCGCGCGGCGCAAGGTGATGGTTTTGGTCACCTGCTGTCGCATGCCACAGGGATTGCACAGGTTGCTCGTGGTGGTGATGCGTTCGCCGATGGGCTCGAGGTCGCCGAAGGAGCCCACGTATTCGGGCTCATTCAGGGGGGCGCCGACATACGAGCGGAACCGGGGGGTGTACACCTGGCTGATCACATAAGGGGGATTTGCCCGTGTGGGCAGTGACCATAGTTCTGATGGACATTGGCTGACATAGCCCGTGTGACGGATCAGCACCGGTTGTTCTACGGTGCAGACGGTCTGTTTGATCATCCGTTCGCGCACCGGCTCCAGCCGGACCTTCTCCGAAGAGCAGCCGCACCCGAAGGCGAGGCCTGTTGAGGCGACCATAAACAAGGCCGCGATCCATTGAGTCGTTTGTTTCATATAAGTTCCTCCTATGGTGGTTTTCGGACCACCGCTTCGCTTTGGCCTTGCGATTCGTAGTTGGGCGGGCCTGCGCGACCGGGTTTGCCGCGTGGGAAACTGTTTCCGGGCTTGCTAGAGTGGGAGGGGCGTTCTAGGTTGAACCCTCATGATCAACTGCGGGTTTCGGCTGCACTGGGAAACCCCAGGAGCCGTTCTCTCAAACTTCATCCCATCCCTTCTGCCCACCCCGTGAGTCCCTTTGTAGTCGCCATCATTGCCACTTTCCGCCGCGCGCCCGATCTGGCGCGGATGCTGGAGTCGCTCCAGGCCGTCTCCCTGCCGCTCGCGGTGCTGGTGGTGGATAACGCAGACGACCCGGCCACCGCAGCGGTCGTGGAGGCTGCGGCGAAGAGCCTGGAAATCGTACGGCTGGTTCCCGGCGAAAACCTCGGGTGCGGGGGGGGCCTCGCCTTGGGCGAACGGGTCGCACTGGAACGCTACGCAGACCGGGTGACCCATTTCTGGATGACCGATGACGACATCCACATCGCTCCCGGCGCCTTGGAACGCCTCCTCGCAGCCTTGGCCGAAGAAAAGGCCGCCCTCGCCTGTCCCATGATCACCTGGCCCAATGGCAGGATCGATTGGTTCCCGGGGTTATTGGAAGCTCCGCAGTTCAATGCCCTCCGGAAAAGAACCCAACGCCCCGAACAATACCTGGCGCAATTCGGCCCGCGCCCGATCCGAATCTCCTGGGCCACCGGAGTCGCCCTGTTGGTGACTCGGGAAACCCTCGAAGAACTGGGACCGCATCGCACCGATTTCCTGATTCGCGGAGAGGATTTGGAATACAGCCTGCGCATCACGGCGCATAAGATCGGGATTTTTGTGCCCGATGCGAACGTCACCCATTACGCCAGCACGGATTACCCGACTGCGGAATCCCTTGCGGCAGAGCGCAAAAAACAAATCGCCATGCTGCACAATGTCGCTTACATCGGCTTCCATTTGCCGCACGGTCGGCGCATCCTGCGCACCCTCCCCGGCAGCCTCGTGCGCCATGTAAAAACCTGGGGGCTGGGGGGATTGCCCGAGGGGCTCAAGGCCTACTGGCGCGGAGGCGTCCAGGGTTACCCTGCTGGAGCGGCAGGCAAGTTTTCCCAAAGAAGCGCGATGAGAGATTCCTTCTCCAAAACGGGGGCTGCCCCTTGCGCGCCTCGCGGCGACAGGCTCAATATCTTGCAGATATTCAGCCGCTATCTGCAATATGGCGGCGAGGAAGGGAGTGTGTATCGGATCGGCGATGCGTTGATGGATCAGCACGAAGTCGAATACTATATCCAATCCACCGCAAACCTGATCGCGGGCGGAAAATGGAGGGATCGACTCTGGATGCTGTGGAAAGTGATCAACAACCGCCAGGCCGCGAGGGATCTGCGGCGCATGCAGGAGATCGGCCGCTTCGATCTCTGGCAGATTCACAACGTCTTCCCGGCTCTTTCCCCTTCGGTTTATAAAGAGGCGTTCCGGCTCGGCGTGCCGGTGGTGCATTACCTTCACAATTACCGGATGGGCTGCCTCAACGGCTTTTTTCTCGATCATGGGAACCCCTGCCAGCGCTGCATCGGAGGCAATTTTCTTCATGCCGCCAAGGCCAAATGCTGGCATGAGAGCCATTTTATTTGCGCGTGGATGGGGTTGGTGATGAATCGGATCCAAAAAATGGACGTGTTCCATAAAGTGAGCCGATGGGTTGCCATCAGCGAAGCGCAAAAAGCCGTGCACGTGCAAATGGGGATTCCGGAGGACCGGATCGACGTGGTGCATCATTTTTACGAGCCAAAACACCCCGCGCTTCCGCTCCCGGAAGCCGGTTATGCGCTCTTTATCGGCCGGCTTTCGGTGGAGAAAGGCTGCCACGAGCTGCTCAAGGCCTGGCGCGGAATGCCCGCCGGGCGCAAACTGGTGATTGCGGGCGAAGGGCCGGAGTTGCCGGGCCTGCGGCGCTATGCAACCGAGGAGGGATTGAACAATGTGGAGTTCGTCGGGTTTGTTCCCCGGGATGCGCAGGAAGCGCTTTGGCGCGGGGCTTCGTTTTCCATTGTGCCCTCGGTTTGGATGGAACCGTTCGGGATGGTGGTGCTTGAGGCATGGAGTCGTGGTCGGCCCGTTGTGGCCCATTCCATCGGGGCGCTTCCGGAGCTCATCACCCACGGGAAAACCGGCGTGCTCGTTGCGCCGTTCCACCCGGAGGCATTGGCTGCGGAAATGGAACGGCTTTTCCAGCAGCCCGCCCTGCTTGAAACCATGGGGCTTCAGGCCCGACAAGAACTGGAAATACGCTTTTCAAAAACGGAGTGGCAGCGCAAAATGAACCGGGTTTATTCCCGCATCTTTTCCACCCCATGAATTATTTAAGAACCAAAGTGCTCCCCGAGCAGGAAACCCGGACCGCACTGCTCAACCACGCGTTGGCCCTGGGGCTCTTTGGCTTTATGATTGTCTTGGAAATGGCCACCGAAGCCACAGTCTCCCCTTTGGTGAGCATGATCTGTTTTGGTATTTTCGCACACCGTATGCGGCCGGTCACCGTGGCCTGCTGGGTGCTTGTTTTCTCACTGACCACGCTGCTCTTTCTCACCCAGCCTTGGGATGCAAGTATGCCAGGCCAACACTCGACCGGCTTTATTCGCTTTTGGACGGTCATGGTGGGCGGCGTGGGCGCCGTGATTCTGAGTTGCGACAGGAACCGGCTTGCCGAGGGCTTTCTGCATACGATCCGCATTTTGGAAAAGCTGCCCGCGCCGGTCATCGTCTCGGATGCCGAAGGGAGCGTTGTATTCATGAACGACGATGCGCTCAAACTGCTGGATACCACGGCTGACGCTGTGCGAGGCGCTTCGTATTTCAGCTTTGTGGCGAGCGAGGAGAAGGGGAGGACGATTCAGAAATACTTCGAGCTTGTGGATTCCCCGCAGTCGGCTCTTTTCGACGTGGTCCTCCAAATCAGAAAGCCCAAGCCCGTAACCACAGAGGCGACGCTTGTGGTGATCGAGGGGGGGAAGACCAAGTTGGTGGCGACCGTTTTCGCGATCCCCGCAAAGAACGGGGCGGATTCCGTCGCGACCCCTCAAAGCCAGGTTG
This sequence comes from uncultured Spartobacteria bacterium, assembly GCA_903928175.1. Classification (GTDB taxonomy): domain Bacteria; phylum Verrucomicrobiota; class Verrucomicrobiia; order Chthoniobacterales; family Chthoniobacteraceae; genus UBA695. The sequence goes on from CAIYQA010000527.1 coordinate 14,753, forward strand.
CCCCGGGCCACTGAGAGGGCACTTGCAACCGGGTTTTGGCAACGCGGCGATTCGGCGATTCCGCCGTGTAAACCTGGATCGTGAGATTCCTGCGCGCATAAGCCCCGGCCAGGAATTTACGAATGCGGTGCAGCAGGATCACTGGGGCTCTGAGCAGGCCGGGCGTTTTCATTTCCTGCCTCCAGCGCGCGCTCTCCGCGACTGCCACCCGGGATTGCCCGAGATTGGTTCCGGTGATGGTAAATACGGAAAGCGGCTGGTGGAGCACCGCCAGTTTCAGCTTCGCCCGAAGCAGGGCCGCAACCCAAACGGCGTCGGAAATGGTGCGGTAACGCTCGTCGAGCAGAAAGCCGCGTTCGATCACCGAGCGGCGCACAAAGGTGGCGCAACTGAGCGTGCTGAGGTGCACGAGTTGCGTATGAAGCAGCGCCGGCTTGATGGCCCGGCGGTAGGAAAGAATCTCGCCGCGAGCATCCAGCAGCACGGCATCGCCGAAGAGCACATCGACTTCCGGATGGGCGGTGAAATATTCGGCCACGCGGGCGAGGGTTCCGGGCAAATACTGTTCATCACAGTTGAGCCACGCCAGCACCTCCCCGCTGGCTCGCCGGAAGCCCCGGTTGATGGCGTCGTACATCCCGGTGTCTTTTTCGACGACAGCCTTCACGCGCGGGTCGTCCCGCAGCCAGTCGAGCGTGCCGTCGTCGGATAGGGCGTCCTGCACGATGTGCTCGACTTCCACGCCTGTCTGGTCCGCCACCGAAGCGATGCAAAGCTTGAGCCAGCCCGAGTTTCGGAAGCTGGGGGTGACGATTGAAAATTTCATCGGGAAAGGAACTTCACATTCCCGCCTCGCTGCGCGAGCGGATCAGCTTCGCGGGGTTGCCCGCCGCGATCATTCCCGGCGGCACATCGCACGTCACCACCGCACCCGCCCCGATCACCGCGCCATCCCCAATGGTGACCCCTTTCAAAATAATCGCGCGCGCGCCGATGAACACTCCGCGCCCGATGCGGACTTCCCGCGCGTTTTCGGCGTAATCGACACACCATTTGCCTTCGGCGCTAGAAACATGCAGATCGTTGTCGAGAATCATCGCACCCGAACCGATGATGGTTTCCTCGCCGACCAAAATGGATTTTCCCGCGCAGAGAATCGCGCCGCTGATGCCGACATTTTTCCCGAGTTCGAGCCGCGCCTCCGCGGAGAGGGTGCGCAGCACCGAAGGCTGGAAACAGCCCAAGGGATTGGAGCGCAGGGCGCTGTGGATGCGCACGCCTTCGGCCAAATGCATTTCCGAGCCGTCATGTCGGCTGATTAAGGGTCGGCCCAGGAACAACACACCCGCCCCGCAGCGCACACCCTTGAATCGCGCCTCCGCTTTCCAGACACACGAAGGCAACGCGCGAAGTCGCGCGATACAAAGTCCCAGGATTTCAGCAATGGTCATGGCGGTTGGAGCGGAATTTCTGGACAGCAGAACGACCCGCACTATTTATATGCCTAGTGAGAGTCGCCATTCTTGCGGATTTCCCGCTCCATGTCATCCCCGAATTTGGTGAGAGGTTTCTCCCCGGATTTCATTTTGCGACCTGGCTTCCGCAGCTCTCCGAGGCTTTCGCCGATTCTGCCGACTTGGAAGTGCACTGGGTGGTTTTAAGCGATGTGCCGGGAGCAGCCCGGAAGCTGCGCTGGAACAACCAGACGTTTCACGTGCTTCCCACCCGTTCGACAGGGCGGGCTAGTTCCCTGTTCACGCGCGACCGCAGGGCGATTCGCGCTTGTCTGCGCGAAATCCAGCCGCAGCTTGTCCACGGGTGGGGCACGGAAGATGTGTATGCGCTGGCGGCGGTTACCTCCGGGTTCCCCAACATCGTCTCAATGCAAGGCATTCTCAGCCATTACGCCCTGAAGAACCGGATGATCGGGCGCGCCTATCTCTTGGCGTTGATCGAACTTTTCGTGCTGTTCAAGGCGCAATGCGTGACGACGGAAAGCGCCTGGGGCCGCGCGGTTGTCCTGCGGAGGAATCCGCGCGCGCGCGTCGAGTTGGTGGAGTATGGAGTGCAGAAATCCTTTTTGGAAATGCAGTGGAGCCCGGATCCCCAAAAGCCGGTCGCTCTTTTCATCGGCACAGTGGGTCCCCGCAAAGGAGTTCAGGACGCCATCGCGGCTTTTCGGGATCCCGCGCTCGCGGGAGCGGAACTCTGGGTTGTGGGCGATTGCGGCGGCCCGTGGGCAGGAAAACTTCGAGCCAGCGCCCCGGCAAACGTCCGGTGGTTTGGGCGCCAATCCAGGGCGGAAACGGCCAGCCTCCTTTCCCGGGCGTGGTGCCTGGTGCTTCCCACCCGCGCCGATACCAGCCCCAACGTGGTGAAGGAAGCCCGCGTCATGGGATTGCCCGTCGTGAGCACCCCTTGCGGCGGGCAGGTCGCCTATGTCCAGCACGGCGAGAACGGGTTCCTGGTTGAGCCGGGCGACATCCCCTCGCTGGCCCGCAGCTTGTCTAAAATATTAGGCAATCTCGAATATTGCAAAAAGCTGGGTGCCTGCGCTCACGAAAGCCACCGCACATTGCTGCACCCGCAGGAAACGGCGCGGAATTTCCACCGGCTCTACAAACAACTGGCGACGACGCGCCAGGATAAACCCGATTGCTGATTTGGCTTTGAAAATCCTGATCTCCACATTCACGTTTCATCCCGAGGGCAACGGGGTTGCCGAGGTCGCGGCAGTCCAGGCATTCGGCCTCGCCCGGCAAGGGCATGAGGTGACGGTGGTTTGTGCGCCGATCCAGGAGCGCAAGCCCGCAGACTATCCGCCGAATCTGAAAATTGTGGAATACAGATTTTCACGAGAGGGGGAATTCACCTTTTCCGGGCAGGTGAAGGAATACCAGGATTTCATCGCCACGTTCCCGTGTGATGCCATGCTTATCCATTGCTGGCAGGCGTGGCCTTTGGATGCGGCATTCCCGGTTCTGGAACGCAACCCGGCGAAGAAAATTCTGGTCAGCCACGGCTACACCGCTCATCTGTGGGAGCCGAGAGCGTCCTTTCCATGGGGGCTGGGGGGTTGGCTGCGCTGGCAGCCGTATGTCTGGAGCTTTTTCCGTTTTCTCAGCAAACTGGATCACGTGGTTTTTCTCAGTGCCCGCAAGGATTTCGGCCGTTTCTTTGACCACACCTTGATGCGACTTTTCGGGGATTCCCGATGGACCGTCATTCCCAACGGCGCTTCCATTCGGAGTGCTCCGGCGGATTTGCCGGACTTCCGGAAGCAGTTGGGCATCGCTCCCGACGCGCTTCTGCTTCTCAGCGTTGCGAACTATTCCAGAAGGAAAAACCAACTCGCCGCCTTGCGTGCGTTCGCCAAATCCGGGTTGGAAAACGCCGTCCTGGTTTTTATCGGCAGCGAGTGCAACGAATACACGCGGGAATTGCAAAAGACCCTCGCCGGAATGCAGGGCATGGCAAAGGGGCAGCGGGTTTTGATCCTGGACCACGTGGCAAAAGACCTGATCTTCGCCGCGTATCGGAGCGCCGATCTTTTTGTGCTCTCCGCCGAGGCAGAGACGCAGCCGCTGGTGTTGTTGGACGCGATGGCGTGCGGCCTGCCCTTTATCTCCACCGACACGGGTTGTATCGCGGAGTTGCCGGGCGGGATCGTTGTTTCCTCCGAGAAGGAAATGACGGCGGCAATGCGCAAGCTGGCAGAGGATCCGCAAGGGCGCAAGGAGCTGGGCAGGCAGGGAGCCGAAGCGGTTGACAGCACTTACAACTGGGATAGAGTCTTGGCTCGCTACGAAACCCTGTTGGAAACGTTGGTTTCCGCGCAACCCACTTCCACAAGGCCCCGATGAGTGACCCTTTCTTTCAGACCCTGCGACGGAAAATGGGGCGGCTTCTTTTGCGCGGCAAAATCAGGGATCTTTGGGTTGTTCGCCAGTCGCTCCGACTGGAGCAGAAATGCCTGAGCACAATGGTGGCCACTTCCGCGAAGGCCTTGCCGCAACCCACTTCCCGGCCCCTGTCGAACAGCGCCCCCTTGCGCAAGATCGTCTTTATCGCCGACATCATGTGGGAGGCGAACGATCTGGTTCCGGAGCTTGAAAAGATATGCCCGGTCGAAGTGCTCAACCTGCGGCCCGCCCTGCGCGCTGCCGCGGAATCCGGAGAGAGCGAGCCCGCGATCGTGACGCGAACCCTTCAAGGTTTTTTGACGGCCTCACGCGAACGGGAGCCGGACGTCGTGCTCTTCTACGCGCGCGGAGGGCTGCTTTCGGAAGAGGTCTTCGCGTTGCTCCGCAGTCAATGGTCGTGCCCGCTCTTGGGCATGAATCTCGACGACAAGGTCCAATTTCTACCTTACGGCATCTTCTCGGGCGGAGACGAAAATTACCGGAGATGGGCGGCTTTTTTCGACCTGAACATCACGAACTCCCTTATCGCCAGCGAGTGGTATAAGCAAAGCGGGCTTTCGTGTGTCTATGCCGCGCAGGGATTCCATCCGCCGGACGGTCTGTGCGAGCCGAATGAAATGCATTTCCGTTATCCGCTCTCCTTTCTCGGTTCCAAAAAATTGGACCGCGAGGTTGTCATCAACAGCATCCGGGCTCATGGCGTTCCTGTCGAACTGTTCGGGGCGGGGTGGAAGGGCGGTCAGTGGGTTCAAGATACCACAGAGATTTTTCGGAATTCCCAGATCAACCTGGGAATCGGCAGCGCGACTCCGCATTTCAACACCATCAAAGGCCGTGATGTGGAGTGCCCGAGCGTGGGAGCTTGTTACCTGACCACCTACACTTGGGAACTTTCCCACTGGTGGGAGATCGGCAAGGAAATCCTCTGCTACCGCAACATCGAGGAAGCCATCGAAATCATTTCCTATTACCGGCGGCGCCCGGAAGAATGCCTCGCCATTGCCCAAGCCGCCTTCCGCCGGGCGATGCGCGAACATACGTGGGAGGCGCGGTTGAGGAAGATCTTCCGCGAACAACTCGGATTGAACTGACCCAGTGAACGCCGTTGCCTCCCCATCGCGCACCAAGCATTTTGTCGCAGCGCTCCTGACCGGCTACGGCACGATCGGGGTAAATATTTTGTGCACGCTGCTCACGGTGCCCGTCGCCCTGCACTATTTGACCCGGGCGGAATTCGGCCTCTGGGCACTGGTGGGCCAGCTCACTGGCTACATCAATCTCATTGATCTCGGCATGTCCGGCTCGATCTCCCGCACTCTCGTGGACCACAAAGACCAGCGGCACGACGGAGGCTACGGCAGCGTGGTCCAAACCAGCTTCCTGGTGGGAATCGCGCAGGGGTTGATCGTCATCGCGGCGAGTTTTTTACTGGCTTTTTGCACCACCGATCTTTTGAACGTGGAGTCGGCCTTGCGCGGGACCTTCCTGCGACTCGTCATCGCGCAGGGAATCTTTATTGGGTTGGGGTTTATTTTTCGCCCCCCAAGCCTGATGTGCGCCGCCCATCAACGCTACGACGTGGTGAATTACGCCCAGAGCATAAATCAGGTCGTCAATGTCGGAGTCCTCTGGATCAGCTTTTTTCTGGGCGCAGGGATTTTCAGCCTGGTTTGGGCGTTCGCGGCAAGCCAGGTGGCCTCCATCGCGGTGGTTTTCTGGGGGTGTGTTCATTTGAAGTTTTTGCCAGCCAAAGGGGAGTGGGGCAAACCGACGTGGCAGCTTTTTCATGAACTGTTCGCTTTTGGCCGGGACGTTTTTTTGTGGGGGCTCGGGGCTCAGCTCATTAACGCCAGCCAGATTCTGCTCATTACGCGGGTTCTCGGGTTGGAAGCCGGGGCAGTCTGGTCGGTGGGGGTGCGCCTCTACAATATGCTGGGCCAGTTTATCTTCCGGATCTTCGATTTCGCCTCCGGCGCTTTCGCCGAAATGATGGTCCGCCACGAACGGGAGCGCCTTTTGCGCCGCTTTCAATCGGTGGTGGTGCTCTCGAGTTCTCTGGCTGCCTTGGGCGGCGTGATGTACGCTTCGCTGAACCAACCGTTTATTGAACTGTGGACCAGCGGACGGATTTCCTGGGCGGTGCGCAACGATATTCTGCTCGGGGTATTGCTTGTGATGCAGGTTGTCATGAAGGCGCATGCCGGGTTGGTGGGACAAACCAAGAAATTCGGCGCTTTCCGTTATCTCTACTTTATCGAAGGGCTTTTCTTTATTTTTGGATCGCTCCTGGTGCTGCCGCGGTGGGGCATCACGGGAATGCTTGGCGTGGCCATCGCCGGGACCGCTCTCTTCAGCTTGCGCTACGGATTGCTGCGCACCTGCCGCTACTTCGCCCTGCCCGCCCGAGAAGTGGTTTTCGAATGGGCCAAGCCGATGGGCCGCTTGCTTCTCGCGCTCGTCCCTCTCGCGGTGGCGTTTCACTTTCTTTTTGGAATGCTGCCGACCAGTTTGAAATTGCCCGCGCTGGTGCTTGCAGTCGGCATCCCGGGCCTGGGGCTTTTTTTTCGCCTGGGGCTCGACTCGGAACTCAAATGCGAACTGCTCCGCCGCATTCCTAAAAAAATCGCGCCGGTGCTGACGCTCCTTTTCGGGTGACCCGAAACAGGCCCAGCTTTCTCTGAAAAGCCCTCGCTTAATCGCGGGGACCGCGGCGACTCAAGCGCGATTAGTTCCCAACGCAGTCAACCTCTGGTATGCTTGCGGCAATGAAACGCATTGTGATTGCAGGGGGCGGTGCGGCGGGATTTTTCGCCGCCATCGAATGCGCGGAGGCGTGCGCCGCGCAAGGGCAGCCTGCGGAGGTCGTCTTATTGGAACGCAGGGACGATTTTTTGACCAAGGTGCGCATTTCCGGCGGCGGGCGCTGCAACGTAACCCACGCCTGTTTCGATGCCCGCGCCCTCGCCGCTTCTTATCCGCGGGGCGGGCGCGCATTGATCGGTCCGTTCCAGCGCTTCGGGCCGGCGGACACGGTGGCGTGGTTCAATAAACGCGGCGTGGCGCTGAAAACTGAGAGCGATGGGCGGATGTTCCCGACCACGGATTCCTCGCAGACCATTGTCGATTGTTTTCTGCGCAGCGCGCTGGATGCCGGCGTGGAGCTCACGGCCCGGTGCGGCGTGGAAAGCGCCACCCAACGGCCCGGCGGCGGATTCGCGCTGACGCTTTCCGATGGGCGCGCCCTCGTCTGCGACAAGCTGCTCTTGGCAACCGGCGGCTCCAGCAGGGAAGCGGGGGCGCTGGCGCAATCCCTCGGCCATACGCTGGAACCAGCGGTGCCGTCGCTTTTCACCTTTCGCGTGGAAACGCCGTGGTTGCGCGCCTTGTCCGGGGTGACCGTGGAGCCGGTGGAAGTCAGCGTGCCGGGGACCCGGCTGCGCGAGCGCGGTCCGGTGCTGGCCACGCATTGGGGGTTGAGCGGCCCGGCAATCCTTCGGCTTTCCGCGTGGGGAGCCCGCACGCTGCACGGGTTGGACTACCGGTTCCCGCTGCACATCCATTGGCTGCCGGAGTTTACCCAAGAAGCGCTCTGCGTCGCATTGCAGGAGCGCGCGATTTCGCACCCCGCAGGGCTTGTGATGAAAATGCCCCTCCGCCCACTGCCCAACCGGCTTTGGGAACAGTTGGTTCTTGCCGCCGGGGTCGCCCCGGAGACCCGTTGGGGCGCTTTTCCCCGGGCCGCCCTGCAACGCTTGCTCGCCCAGCTCACCCGCACGGAATTCCAGGTCACGGGGAAAAGCCCCAACAAGGCCGAGTTTGTCACCTGCGGCGGGGTTCGGCTGGGAGAGGTCGATTTCAAAACCATGCAAAGCCGGGTCGCCCCGGGCCTCCACCTCGCCGGGGAGCTCCTGGATATCGACGGACTCACGGGCGGGTTCAATTTCCAGGCGGCTTGGACCACCGGTTGGCTCGCCGGGAGAGCCCTGGCGAATGGCTCCCCTTCGGGAGCGGCAAAATTCAGCCATTATTAGCAAAAATGTGAGTTGCCGAAAATCTGACTACCTCCTAGTTTTACCCGACTCCACTGAAACAGACCACCGGGGGATTCGCTTTTCCAACCGCCTTTATTTTTCATGAAACGTAATCCCAAGAATTTGCCCACGGGTCTGCGCCTGATGCAAGACCCGACCCTGAACAAGGGCACCGCCTTTAGTGAAGCCGAACGTGAAGCCCTCGGGTTGCGCGGGTTGGTGCCTCCGCACGTCCAAACCATCGACGACCAGGTAAAGCGTTTCCTGATCACCTACCGGAAAAGATCGACGGACCTGGAACGCTACATCGATCTCTCCTCGTTGCAGGACCGCAACGAAACGCTCTACTACCATATCATCACCAAGCACATCGAAGACATGATGCCGATGATTTACACGCCCACCGTTGGCTTGGCCTGCCAGCAGTTCGGGCAGATCTTCCGGCGCTCGCACGGGATGTATATTTCGCAGAAAGACCGGGGCAGTGTCGCCAAGGTGTTGCGCAACTGGCCGCGCAAAGATATCCGCGTGATCGTTGTGACCGATGGCGAACGCATTTTGGGCTTGGGCGATCTCGGTGCCAACGGCATGGGCATTCCCATCGGAAAGCTCGCCCTTTACACCGCTTGCGCGGGCATTCACCCCACGCAATGTCTGCCGGTGGCCATCGATGTCGGCACCAACAACCTCTCGCTGCTGGATGACCCGCTCTACCTTGGGATGCGCCAGCACCGCACCACGGGCGAAACTTACGACGCGCTGGTCGATGAATTCATCGCCGCCGCGACCGAGGCCTTCCCCAAGGCGCTGATCCAATTCGAAGATTTCGCCAATCACAACGCTTTCCGCTTCCTCAACAAATACCGCGACCACGTTTGCACGTTTAATGACGACATCCAGGGCACCGCTGCGGTTGCGCTGGCGGGCATTTATTCCGCGCTGCGCATCACCGGGGGCAAACTCCACGACCAGCGATTGCTCTTTTTCGGCGCAGGCGAAGCGGGAACAGGCGTCGGGGAACTCATGGTCACGGCGTTAAAGTCCGAAGGCTTGACCGAAGCCGAAGCCCGCAAAGCCTGCTGGTTTGTGGACTCGAAGGGGCTCATTGTCCAGAGCCGCACCGATCTGAACGAGCAGAAGCTGCCTTTCGCGCAGGATCACGCGCCGCTCAAAGATCCCCTGGCCATCATCGAAGCCCTCCGGCCCACGGCGCTCATCGGCGCTTCCGGCCAGCCGGGAACCTTCACCCAGCAGATCATCGAAGCCGCAACACGGAGCGCCGGGCGGCCCATTATCTTCGCGCTATCCAACCCGACCTCCAAGGCAGAGTGCACTGCCGCGCGGGCTTACGAGTGGAGCGGCGGCGCGGCGATTTTTGCGAGCGGCAGTCCCTTTCCGCCCGTGGAGTTCAACGGCAAACAGTTCGTGCCCGGGCAAGGCAACAACGCTTACATATTCCCCGGCGTGGGGCTCGGGATCATCGCCTCCGGCAGCCGATTGGTCACCGACGAGATGTTCCTGACGGCGGCGCGTACGCTGGCCAACCTGGTGACGGAAGCCGATCTGGCGCAGGGACGCATCTATCCGCCGCTGAGGCAGATACGGGATGTGTCGCTGGCCATCGCGGTGGCGGTGGCCCGTTCCGCAGAGCGGAGCGGTCTGGCGACAGAAAAAATACCGGCGGATGCGTGGAACGCGATCAAAGCGTTGATGTACCAGCCCAATTACGTTTCGCTGGCTTAGCGGACCGTCAATCGGAAAAAATCCCAGGGCTCATTCAGGTTTTCTTCAATAAGTTTGAACGGGGATTGCTTTCCTGTGTCATAAGTAGTATAGATGAAAGCTGCTCCGAAGAATCCGTTGGGCGAGCACTCCCTGCCTGCCAACCGTATTTTCTATGGGGGGTTTCTTCCCTTTTATGGCTGCTGAAGACACAGAATCGGGGATCAAAATTTACCTTCGCGAAATCGGTCAGATTGCCCTCCTGACTCCGGCGCAGGAGATCGAGTTGGCAGCCCGTATCAAAAAGGGAGACAAAGAGGCCCGAAGTTTGATGATCCGGGCCAATTTGCGGCTGGTGGTGAAAATCGCCCACGATTACGCCAACCTTGGCTTGCCACTGCTGGATTTGATTTCCGAGGGCAACATCGGCTTGATGAAAGCCGTGGAACGCTTCGACCCCGCCAAAGGAGGCAAGCTGAGCACTTATGCGGCGTGGTGGATCAAGCAATCCATCAAACGGGCCCTGGCCAACCAGAGCAAGACCATCCGTCTGCCGGTGCACCTGGTGGATAAGATTTCCAAAATGCGCCGGGTTTCCCTCCAGATGAGTGAGGAACTCGGTCGGGAGCCCACCGATGAAGAGCTGGCCGAAGAAGTCGGGCTCTCCAGCGCCAAAGTGTCCCATTTGAAAACCGTGGCCATCCGGCCCGCTTCGCTGGATGCTCCCGTCAGCGACGACGACTCAACGGCATTTGGCGAGATCGTGGGCGATGATGACGCCCTCACGCCGTTCGAGTTATTGCGCGACAAGAATCTGCGCGACGAGGTGGGCGATCTCCTGGCTGTGCTCGATGACCGGGAAAAGCGGATTATCTTTTCCCGGTTCGGGCTCGACGGAGGCAAACCGCGCACCCTGGAGGAAGTCGGGAAAAAATTTGGGGTCACCCGTGAACGTATCCGGCAGCTCCAGAATATCGCCCTTTCCAAGCTCCGCCGCGCGCTCCAGAAGAAGGAGCGGCCCTCCCTCTCGGGGCTCGTGGAGGCAGTCGGGGTGCAGGAGGAATAAACGGCAAGCAATTGCCGAAACACGGTGGATCGTGCGCTCCGCGCGCGATTCCGGGGGTGGGCGTGCTTGGGGTAACTTGCGGGGTCCCTCGCTGCGCTTGGGATGACAAGCTTTCTGCGAGAGTCTGGGGATTCGGAAATTCGTTTCGCGAGATGCCCACTGTCGCGGGGAAATGGTGCGGGCCTTCAGCCCTGGCTTTTTTCCATTCCGAGTCCTGGGGCGTTGCCCCAGGCTGGTATGGAGCCGCGCCGTTGGCGCTCAGGAAAACACCGCCCTCGTATCCAAAAAGTCCGGCTCTGTGAAGAGTGGGCTGGAAGAGTGGGCTGGAAGAGTGGGCTGGAAGAGTGGGCTGGAAGAGTGGGCTGGAAGAG
>CAIYQA010000528.1 GCA_903928175.1 uncultured Spartobacteria bacterium
AAATCGGGAGGTCATTCTGTCGCGGATTACGGAAGGACTTGGCCCTGGGCAGATCCCCTGATTGGAGTCCGTCGTAGGGCCGGTTGTCTGGAATTCGTTCATCCGTCACACTTCTGCCACAGCGCCGCCGCCGATCAAGGTCATTTCTAGGCACCATGACCAGGACGACCTCAGCGCGTAGCTGCCGTCCCGCTGGCAGCCAGCGGCCGGACCGGCCATGGACGTTGAAGCCACTGTCTGTCTGAGCTGAAGCGTGCCGACTCATACGTTGCATACCCACCTGTGTATGCACTATATAACACCAGCCAGCAGCTTCCAACGCCCACCAATACAGCGCAACCGCCATGCCACGCAATCAGGTGGCCGCAAGCCGGTTGCCAAAATCATAGCGGAGATGCATTTTTGGCACCAGAAATCATCCACAACATAAGTGTAAATGATCGCAAAAAGCTTTCTCTGGAATACCTTTCAATGGGGACATTTGCAGCCATTAAGAGTTCTCTGTTCAATGCTGAAACTGGCGCCTTTCGAATTAAAATAATGAATCCGTCCGCCAAAGGAAATTCGTAGATCCATTGGGTTTCGCAATGGAAATCGTCTGGGATCCAGTCGCGACCTGGCAAAGTAAATGGCCTTGCTTCTTCAAGCATCTTTTGCAAAAGCTCTAATTGGTCCGCTGTAACCACAGTTGTTCTACTTTGGAAGATAGACCACTTGCCGTCTTTACGCTCAACCTGCTTCATTTCTAACGTCGTCCGCTGGGCTTCAACAAGCGGCATAAACAATTTAAACAGCGTGGGGTGCTTCGTTCTGGGGTCGGTAAAAATCCGAAAGCAAGGGTTTCCCTCGCGCAAAACACTATTACCTATACGAGGCTCTCCAAATGCCTTTAGTAAATCCTCGGTAATCACCCTACTGGCCGACGATAAAGACTCCATCTTTGGGACAATGTGAACATCGGTTTCGCGAACCGCGAACGGATCGCTGTTTGGAACCTGTGACAACAGCAAACCACCCATCCCAAATACAATCCAGAAAATCATTTTCATGGCACGTTAATGATGGATATAATTACGGAAGCATCATTGGCGATGGAGAGATTTCCATCGTTGGAACTACTGGAAAACTAATCGGTGGTACCTTCGCCCAGATGATTATGGTTACAGGTTTTCCGCCTACATCTTTATCATACCAAGTGGCGCCATTTGGTCCGGTGTGATCTGCAATTTTCCGATCACCTGCATCCATCAGTTCGCCGACGTAAGGATGGTTGTGATAGCCTCCAACTTGATCATCTGTGCCTGCGCAAGCCGGGGCAACACCGGGCCAGCACGTTGTAACCTGTTTATCAGTCTTAGCCTGGGCAAAATAGTATCTAAATACCGTCACCTGATCCTCTGAAACGCATTTGCGACATACCCTACCACAGTACTCATACATGTAATGAGGTTTTGGTTCCGGATATGGAAGTTTTGTTTTTGGGTATTTCTTCAAATAGAGATTGTTCTCCTTCTCCCATAGAGCCAGCCTTTCATTGCGATTTCTATCGGCTCCCGCTAATGCATATTCTCCCCCGGCCGTGATAGCTTCTTCGATTTTGCCATACAGATCGGTGTAAGGCATACCCATACCAAACAAATCGATCCAATTGATTCCATCATTCTTGACGAATCCATACAGATTCACCCCACCACTCTCTTCAATCGGGTCTCTTGATGGCCAGCGGCCGGTGAGGGGGTCGTAGTAACGATAGCCGTAGTATGCCACATGGTTGATTTTGCCCCAAGGTTGACTTTCTCCTAATCCGTTATTGCTCAAGGGATTGGGTGAATTTCCGGGTGCTGGCGGTGTGGGCCGGGTTGGCGGCGACACCGGGCCGGATCCGGGTGGCTGATTGTCGTCGTCGGTGTCCTGGCCGCCGGAAGCCGGTGGTTCGCGAGTCGGGGCAGGATCTGGCATGATGGCGGTCATCGCTGGAGGAGGCGATAGCGGATCGGCCGGCTGAGGACAAGGGGAATGTTTTTGCCCGATTGGATCGGGCGTTGCCTGGGGCTCTCCAATTTCATCAGGGGCGGGCTGCCCGTGCCCCTCTTCGTGGTGTTCGTTGGATTCCGGCAAGCGCCCGTGGGGGTGGGTGCGGGCATGGACTTCCGTGAGAGCCTGGATGTTGACGTGGGTGTAG
>CAIYQA010000529.1 GCA_903928175.1 uncultured Spartobacteria bacterium
GTTCAGCCGCGCCGGCCGCAGCACGCCGGTGATCTGGCTCCACTGGCTTGCGCCGAAGGGCAGGAACTTGCGGACAAAGTCCGCCTCCGATTTTTCCTGTGCCTGCTCCGCCAGCAGGCCGTTCAAGATGGCCTTCAATTCCGGCGTGGGCTGCCAGCGCGTGTCATTTATTTGTGTGTTCAATGTTCTCCTCCGTTTAATGGTTATGGTTGTGTTAGTCCCAGTGTTCTTCGGTGGGCGCGGGGACTTTATTGGCGCGCTCTAAAAGTTCGGCGGTGCAATCGGGCTTGGGTTGCACGGCGGGTGGTTTGGTGGCAAACGTCGTGCGTTCGGTGCCGGTGCTAGTGATGCCGGCCGCCACGCCGCTGCCATGCTCGGTGCCGATGGCGTCCGGCACATTGGCCGTCACCACGAATTGCTCCAGGGCCGTGTTGTGCGCGCGCATGGCGGCCAGGCCGGCAAGCTCGGGCGCAGCCAGCTCGCGGGCGGTGGCCATGGCGGCGGTGCGCGCGGCGTGCGTGTAGCGCATCGCCTTGGCCAGCGCTTCCTGATCCAGATACGCCGTGCGATCGCGCTGATACCAGGTGCCGAGGATGCGGCCGTCGCCGGAGGTGACATGCAGGAATTGCGGATCGCCCGGAAAATAATAACCCAGGGCCTTGGTCTCGGGTGCAAGCGGCAGGCCGCCGTTCGCAAATACCAGATCATTGCCTTCGTGCCGGAAAATAATCTCGCCATTCACTTCCACTTTGACCACCCGCTGGGTGTGTTCCAAAAAGGTTTTGATCAGGTCGGGTGAAACCCGGTCCCATTTTTCGACCGCCCGGATCAGGCGCAAGGCCCGTTCCACCGGCATTTCTTTGCGGCGTTTGAAGCTCGCGCCCGCCGGGGCGGTTTCGCGCGGCTGCCACTTCACGCCGTCGAACCATTCCAGCACATCCTCAAAATCTTCCAGGTCATGCTGCGTGCGGAAATTTTGATCGGTGCAGAACTGCTTGAACTTTTCCCGCGCCACCGCCGGCGTGGGCAGTGGATACTTCACCTGCTCGCGCAACGGCTCAGGCAAATCCTGGCTGCGCAAATAAATGGCGCGGGCTTCATCACAGCGCGCCTTCAGCTCCGCCGGCCGCACATCCCAGCGGTTGCCCGTCTGGCCGCCAATGAAACTCGCCTGCGTGTGAAACAACCGGTTGTGCGATTCGTGGCTCGCCTTGCCGCGCGAATTGCCTTTCCGCTTTTCCTGATACCCCCGTGGCGATTGGTCGCCGATCATGGAGGTGTAATGCACTCTTATGCGATTGTTAAAGAGTTCACCCAGCGCCAGGCGGACGGCCTCCGCCAGCGTGGCCGTGCCCCGTTCCACCACCCAGTGCATCAGGTAGGGCGGCAGCGGATAGGTCTGTAAAATATAGCCCGCCAGTTCCTTCATCTGCCGCGCGCCCAGGTGCGTGGCCTTGCCATCCTCGCGCACCGTCGCCGGCAGCATCACGAAACCGAGCACCATCGCCGTCGCTTCATCGCGTGCCACCAGCACCCACATTTCTTCCGCCTGCCCGGTTTTTGGATTGAAGATCAGCCAGTCCGTCCGCACATCGTCAAACGTGATTTTTTCCAGAAAGCGGAGACCTTTGCGCGTGCCGAGGATTTGCGGCAGATGCTGCCGCGCCGCCGACTGGCTGTCGTGCAGCAGCGCCAGCACGGCCAGGCTCGTCTTGCCAAACTTTTTCACCTGGCCGCGGATGTTCGACGCACTCCAGCCGACCGGCAGATTTTCGCGATCTCGTTTTTCCCACTCCAACTCATAGCCGGGGATCGGCTGTAAATCACCGTCTGGATTTTTGCCGGTTTTCCATTGCCGGAACGCGGAGAAAATCGCCTGCCGCTTGCCGTCCGTCGTGCGGGTAAACTGGCCATAGCGCATCGAAATGAAAGCCTTGAACGCCTCCGGCAAACCATCTTCGCGCGCGCGCCAGCCCGCCGGCGCCTTGGCGCAGTTCACCAGCACCACCCAGTCTTTGGCATCGCGCCAGGCTTCATATTTTGGCCGAAGCGTCCGGTGTTTCCAGCGCCATTGCCGGAACACGTTCGCCGCCGATACGCACGCGGCCTGCACGCTCAATTTCGCTTTCACCAGCCCCGCCACATACACGCACGCCCGCACCAGTGCCTTGACCTCGTTCTGTAACTTGGCCGGCAAGGTGATCAGCAGACCTTCCTCACCTTCAATCAACGGCTGCGGCGTGCGGGTGACTAAATACGTCTGCACATCACGCACCGGCTGCACCGTCCCGGCGAGGCCATCAAAGGCCGCGAGCACCATGGCAGTATCGCTGCGGCCATGTGCGGGCGTCGCTGCCGCGCTGGAATTGATGGGGAGGTCGGAGATCATTTCTTTTTCGAAAAAGTGAAATTGTGCCCCTTGTGCGTGGACCGGACTTCTACATTGATGCCGTGCTCGGCGAACCACTGGAGCGCGCTCAAAAGCTTGTTGGCGTTCTGCGCTGTTTCCAGCGTCAGCGGATCATCGCCCAGTTCCGGCACCATCTGATCGGTTGCCTTGTCGTAGGTCACTTGGCACCTCCATCGGGGGCACGACTCGCGAGCGTCCGTTTGCCGAAGCCGCTGGCGGTGTCGGCGGCCTCGCAGAATTTCTTGATGAGCTTGCTGTCCATCATGCCCAGGCTCTTCGCGTCCGCGATCTCCAGCAGCCAGGTGATGTTCTCCGTGATGGCTTCCTCCAACTCATTCAGGCGTTCCTGCTCCTCGCGCTCCGCTGCCTTCGCGCGCATTTCCTTGGTGAGCCCCTTGGAACCCTTCAGCGCGCCGCGCTTGGGTTTGGGATTCTCATCATCGTCATCCGCCTGTTTGAATTCCAGGAAGAGCTGCCGCTGTGTCTTGCCGTCAACCAGCTGGCAGATTTTCTCGCGCAACGGCTTCACTGCCTCCGGAACTTTCTTGTCCGCGATCAGCAGGAAGCCGCCGTGGCTCAAATTCTTCTGGCCCGAAAACTTCTCGGCTTCGTCCAGATACTTTTCGATGGTGGTGAAGCCGACGCCTTCGAGCACATTCTTCGTCAGCTCCATGTAGCCGCGCAGCGCGCGAGAGGCGAGCGACTTGCCAGTGCCCTCTTCGATGGTCGCTAATTGCGGGCAATGCGTGGCCAGCCATTTGCCAAATTCTCCATGCTTCAACTGCCGCTCTTTCAGCTCCCAAGCGAACAAACCGAGCGCGATCACGCGGCGCATTCCGGTCTGGGCTTCCTTGAAAAGCTTGGTCAAATGCTTCGCTGTAACGGCGTCGTTACCCCCCTTCAAAGTGGCATTAAATGCCACTTTGACTGGCGTCAAAACGGCGACTGGCTGACTGGATTGGGAATTGCTCATGGTGTTTTTTCGGGGAGGATGGAGGCTTGGATCATGACGGACTTCTGGCACATGGCCGGATCGAACGGGGGCGCGTCCGGCAAAAGTTTGGTGTAGAGCGCTTCGAGCTCGACGGCATTGGTGGCGATGATCACGAACTGAACCTTGCGGGCTTCGTGAGTGAAGTCAGCCGGCAGCTCCACTTCAGCGAGCATGGCCACGCCACGAAAACCGGTGAACGATTTCAGCATGACGCGCCTCCCGTTTTGGGTTTACAATTGGCGGATGAATATGGGCCAACTTTACGCGGTGTTGAGTGCTGCGATAAAAAAACTTGAAGCTCCCACATATCAAACTGCACCCGGCCTCCCCGACTGGAGCGTGCCAACCGACCAAGAAGAGGCTTGGGCGGACAAGTGGTGCCGGAAATTTGCTTTGCATCCAAAAGTTTCTGCGCGGCTGAATAGACGCCAGAGATTTGTCCTGTTAATGAGATTTCGAGACGCAGCAACGTTCTGTTGTATTCCTGCCCAATTTGAGCCAACCGAGCCAGTGCCTGATCCAGCGGCCAGGCTTGCGTCCATGTTGGTTGATATGTGGGCGGAGCGCTGGAGATCAGCTTGGCGGCAGCGGCTTCAAAACGCGCTGACGCGGAATTAGTTTTCATTTGGTTTCTCATTTTGGGTTGAGGCGCGCTTCGTATTTGCGGCGCAGCGAGTCAATGATGTTGGCGTCGCCGCTGAAAATATTGGGAACGGATTGCTCTTGGAGTTCCGCCCAGATGCGCGTCACAAAATCGTTCTCCAGATCGGTCATCAGGCAGCCCGCGGCAAAGCTGTTCCGCGCGCACAAGGCGATGAAGTCCGCGCGTTCGCGATCCGCATTCAGCTTGCGGATCTGTGCCCGGCCGGCATCGAACATGGATTTGGTGCCGCGCGCGTTCATGATTGTTTCGTAGCAGCCGACGTGAGTCGGCTCTGACTGGTTTGAGCGGACTCACGTCCGCTGCTACAAGCACCCAGCCACCGGTTTTGGAAAAACTTCACCAAGCCGGCGCGCGGATAAAAGCCGCTGCCACTGCGCAGGCTGCCCTGCAGTTCCGCGCGCAACTCGCTCAACGTGATGGGCCGCACCTGCAGCAGCCGTTGCACCTCACCGGCGGGGAATTCCTTGCGGGACTTCGGCAACAAAAAATCAATGACTTGATCCAAGGTCAGTTCCGCCTGGCGTTTGGGCGCGAGCACCTCGCCAATCCAAAACCGCAGATCGCGGATCTTGCCGTGCGGATCCGTCTTCACATCCCACACCCACTGGTAGCGGCCGCCCACCAGATCGCCGCCATCGGCCATGGCGTAGATCTCGCTGATCGCGCGGCGCGTGAGCAGTTGCACGCCATCGACCTTGGCCAGCGGA
>CAIYQA010000530.1 GCA_903928175.1 uncultured Spartobacteria bacterium
GCT
Source organism: uncultured Spartobacteria bacterium (assembly GCA_903928175.1). Classification (GTDB taxonomy): domain Bacteria; phylum Verrucomicrobiota; class Verrucomicrobiia; order Chthoniobacterales; family Chthoniobacteraceae; genus UBA695. The sequence continues at coordinate 4 of CAIYQA010000530.1, forward strand.
GGTAAAAAAAGAAGGAAGCGGTGCATCACATTACAAGCATTTCCCAGTGCCCTTGCAGGGCACGCCGCTCTCTCACACGTAAACCCAGGGCGCTGCCCGGCGCTGGTTTCCTTCGCCCTTTCAGGGCGAGAGGCATGGCGAGGGAGGACGAAAAGCCAAACGATCGCCCTAAAACTTCCGGTTCCAGGCGTCCGTCGCGTATTTTGTCTCCGCTAATTGCTCCGCCGCCGCGCGTTCTCCAGCGCTGAACCCGCGCGGCGTCACCCGAGGGGCCAGCATCCCGGCCAGGCGTTCCGCAAATCCCTGCGGCACCGCCACCCCCTGCACGCTCCCTTGGTGCAGCATCCCGAAGCGGGAGCGGCGTTGCGCCGCCCCGGCGATCTTCTGGCCCGCCGCGAGCAGATCGTATTGGGCCGGGTTTTCAAAGCACGCCTGGGAAACCTTGGGCGCAGCCTGGGGCGTCACCCCGGCCTCCACCCCCTGCGCCCGCATCGCCGCGCCGAGCAGTTCGTGGATGACGCGGTAGGATTCCCCGGCGCCCACTCGCGCAAAGGCGTCCGAGCGCGGCACGATGAGCGAGTAAGTCCAATCGTCCCCGTGCGGCACGATCCCCCCGCCGGTCCAGCGCCGCACCTGTTCCCGGCCCGGAAAGGCTGCCGCCACCGGCTCCCAACGCTCGAAGTAGCCGAACGTCACCGCCGGGCGCGCCCAGCCGTACACGCGCAATATGGGCTGTCCGGCGTGCAACAAGAGCACCTCATCAATAGCCATATTCACCGCCGCTCCGCAGGCCGGGGTGTCGAGTTGAAATAAAAGCTCCAAATTTTCCAGAATCACCCCGCCAGTTTGCGCGGGCAACCGCATCTGAATAAAGACAAAAGAGAATCTGGAACTCAGGAACTCAGGAAAAGGGCGCAGTCAGAACATACCTATGTTCTGAACCTGCACCTCGTGCAAAGAACGCAAAGGAAAAGCCCCGCCAGCGATGGCGGGGTTTTTTGGGCTTGTGGAGCGGAGGGTGGAAGGATTAAATCGGAACATGAAAACTCTGGTGAACAGTTTTAGTCTGTGTGTGGTTGCGATAGGCTTGCTGTCAGGATGCGCTCAACGGACAGTTGGAATTGCCATTGATTCTTCCCCAAAGGGTGCGGTCGTATATAATGCAAGAGGAAATGCATTTTCCGCCCCAGCAGGATTTGCAATGGAAGTCACGGAAAAGGACCGAAAGAGTGGTGTTGCGCTAAGGGATATTACGGTTCAATGGCCAAGCGGAATGCGAAAAACTGAGCAACTTTCGATTAAAATTCAAAAGGGTGAACAGTATTTTGTTATCCAACGCCCGCCGGGAGGAAAGGGTGAAAAAGCAGACCGTGAATATGGTTTAGCTCTGGAACACCTGCAAATTCAACAGGCGATGGCAAATGCCCAAATACGAGCGGCGGCGGCGCAAGCCAACTACTCTCGCCAGATGCTATATAACGCCCAGCAACAGACGCAGGCGATGCAGTATCAGAACAGTCTGATTGAGAGCGGATATTGCCGCCCTGCCGACAGGTCTTACGGTGGTTATGGAGGATACAATCCCACGGTTCCCAACTCCGCAGCACAATCCATCTCAAACGGAATACAGCAGTTCGGCAACGGAATCAGTGCGGGGATGAATGGATATTGAACTCCACAATTGAAATGACGGGGGACGATCAGGGGTTGCTGATTGGTTTGGGTTTTTTCTTCGCGCTGGGATTGGCCTATAATGTTCTAGAAAGGCGGCGTTCCAGATCAAAGAAGCTGGAACGATTGCCATTTTTTGATTTCTGGATTCAACAAGGACACCAGTGCAGCCTTGACGCGGCATTAAACATCTACATCAAAAAATATGGTTCGGCAGTTCGCTTTGATTTAAATGAACCAGATGGAATTTCTCTGCTGCGAACAAAGGTGTTTATCCTTTCTGTAATGCTCCAGGAGCATCCAGAATTCGCGGATGATAATGCAACCCGTGAAATCGTTGAGGGTTGGGCTTCTGTGGTAATCGCCTACGATGAGGGGACGCCTAATTTCAAAAAGGGAATGGCCAAAAGGTTTTCTTCTACCCCTCCATGAGGCGGCGGCGCTGGGGCTCGCTGAGGAATTGATGGTTTCCCACCTCGTTACAAGGCTCCAGCCTTGTAACGCAAGCTATCCCGAAGGCTCCAGCCTCCCTGAGGGCGCTTGGAAACAAGCATAGGGCAGATTCAATAACGGCTCGACACTTTGCCTGATGGCACACTGAACGAGGCTGGAGCCTCGCAGACAATCCCGTTCCCAAGCTACAGCTTCGCATCCGGGATTTTTTCTGCCACCCCGTTGGGGTGCATCCGATTTAGTTTTGGTTCCGGGGGTGTCGCTACGCTCAACCCCCGGCTATTGTCTGGGAACCCTCCGGGTTCCTGCATATCCCCCTCGCTCTGCTCGGGATGACACGCAGGTGGGCTGTCCGTCCTTCTTCCAGCCCTCTTTTCCTGGCTTCCTGGTTTCCTGATTGTTCTGTCCCCGAGAGAGATTTTTGCGAAGTCCCGTTTTTGGCCATTGGCATTGCGCCGATGCGGTGGCATACTCGTTGCCTTATGTCCAAAGTCGCCCTCGGCAAAGGTCTCGGAGCCCTCATCCAGCCCCGCGTTGCCACCCCCCAGCCTGAACCCGGCGAGCGGGTTCAAAAAGTCCCCACCTGCGAGATCGTTGCAAGCCCCCTCCAACCCCGCTCCGAATTTCGCGGAGAACGTTTGCTGGAGTTGGTGGAATCGATCCGCGAACACGGCATCATCCAGCCGCTCATCGTCCGCAAACGCGACGGAAAATTTGAATTGATCGCAGGCGAACGCCGTTGGCGCGCCGCCGAACAGCTCGGCCTCAAGGAAGCCCCCGTCATCGTCCGCGAAGCCGGGGATCAGGAGGTGCTTGAACTCGCGCTTATCGAGAACATCCAGCGCGAAGACCTCAACCCGATTGAAGAAGCCGTCGCCTACCAGCGGCTCTCCAAAGAGTTCCGGTTGAAGCAGGACGACATTGCCCAGAAAGTCGGCAAGAGCCGCGCGGCCATTGCCAACAGCATGCGCCTGCTGGAGCTCGCCCCAAGTGTCCAAAGCTGGCTCACCCAGGGCCGCATTTCCGTGGGACATGCCAAGGTGCTCCTCGGTGCAAAAACCCATGAGGAACAGACCCTTCTCGCGGACGCCATCTTGCGGGGAAATCTGACGGTGCGCGCCACCGAGAAACTTCTGGCCGGCCATCTCGCCCAGCGCAACACCCCGCGCGCATCTGGACGCGCCGCCGCCAGCGGCGTTGCTCCCGCCCTGCTCCATTTGCAGAACCGGCTGCAACGCCATCTTTCCACCCATGTGGTCCTTTCACACGGCGAAAAGCGTGGCAGAATCGAAATTGAATATTATGGCACCGACGACCTGCAGCGGCTTATCGCGATTTTTGGCCTGGCCGAAGAGTAAACACCTCCTGCGCATCACGCTGGCGTTCCTGGTTGCGACCGGGAGCGCTTGCAAACCCCAGCCCTCCGCAGATTCAGAACCCGGCGCACAGCCCACGCCCGCCGGACCGCCCCCCGCTCAGATTTGGAAGGAATTTTCCGGCGAAAAAGCGTTTGCCCATACCAAAGCCCAGTGCAACCTCGGCCCAAGGCCCTCCGGCTCGCCCGAACTCGAAAAAGCGCGCAAACTCATCACCGCCGAACTGGAGCGCAACGGTTGGAAAGTCGAGCGGCAGACCTTCACCGACCAGACCCCGCGCGGCCCGGTGGAATTTGTCAATCTCATCGCCCGTTTTGGCGGCTCGGATAAAACCCAGCAACTTCTCGTCCTTTCCCACTACGACACGAAAATCTTCGACACCATCCGGTTTATCGGAGCCAGTGACGGAGCCTCCAGCACCGGTGCGCTCATGGAACTCTCCCGTGTCCTCGCCTTGGACCCGGCGTTCGCGCGGCGCGTGGAACTCGTTTTCTTTGATGGCGAGGAAGCCGTCGTCCAATACCGCCAGACCAACGGCGTCCTCACCGATGGACTTTTCGGCAGCCGCCATTACGCCAAAGATCTCGCCGCCACCGGACGCAACAAACAGTTCCGGGCGGGCGTGCTCTGGGACATGATCGGCAACAGCAAACTGAACCTCACGCTCGATCCCGAATCCCCCCCGCAACTCATGCAAGAGATCTTCGCCGCAGCCGACGACCTGCACGCGCGCAGCGCCTTCTCCATTTCCGACCGCACCATCCTGGACGACCACACGCCGCTCAACGCAGCGCAGGTGCCCACCATTGACCTCATCGGGTTCGACTACCCCTACTGGCATACCGCCGACGACACCCTGGATAAACTCAGTCCCCAAAGCCTGCAAACCGTCGGAGCCGTCACCCTACGCTGGCTGAAGATCGCCGCCGGGCAAAAAGCCGGGTCCAGTGCCACGCCAAAGCAGTACGTGGGGGAGTAACGCAAAAATCCAAAGAAAGGATTGCAACGCGAGCCGCCGGATGCTTTATTTTCCGTCCCACACGGCGTTCAGCCGGGCGGAATCCGCGCTCGTAGCTCAATTGGATAGAGCATCTGACTACGAATCAGAAGGTTTCAGGTTCGATTCCTGACGGGCGCAGTTCCTCTAAGTGATTGAAATAGAGATACTTAGAGAACGAGATTGGATGGCGAAAATCGGAAAGCAC
>CAIYQA010000531.1 GCA_903928175.1 uncultured Spartobacteria bacterium
ATTGGAAGTTCGCAAGGGCGGGACGCCCCTGCCAACACGCGAGACGCGTGCGCTCCCCGGAGGCGAGCGCCTCCGGCGCGGAGCCGCTTTTATTCACCCACTTTGAATCACGCCCATCTTTTGCGGCTCCAATGCCTAAAGCCCGCCAGCACCCGCTCCTCGTTTTCTTGCTCCACATGACGCAATCGATCCTCCTGCGCCAGATTGCCTACCTCAAAGCCGAAAAAACCAGATCCTCCGCTCGAAGCTGCCAAAGCAGGTACGCACCACGGCTGCGGAACGCTCGCTGCTGGTTCGCCTTGGAGCGCCGCTGGGCGACGCCATTCAGGGTATAGTCCATTATAAGACCTTCTTGCGCTGGAAGAACGCTTCCAAGGTGAACGCTTCAGATGGGAGAAAGGTGCAGCCTTCCGGACGACCTCCGATTCCTGAGAGCGTAGAAGAGATCATCGTCCGGCTGGCGAACGAAAACGCGTGGGGCTATTCCCGAATCCAAGGAGAGATCATGAAGCTAGGGATTAGTGTGGCGAGGAACACGGTGAAAAAGATCCTGATGAAGAACGGCATCCATCCGAATCCAGGAAAGAGGGCAGGGGATTGGGACCTTTTTCTTAAGCGACATATGGACACGTTGTGGGCGTGCGACTTCTTTACCAAGGATGTGTGGACGGGCTTTGGCAAGGTGACCTACTACGTCCTGTTCTTCATTCACGTAGGCACCCGCAGGGTTCACATCAGCGGGATAACCTTGCCAGCCGAATGGACCGTGGATTGAGCAGCAAGCACGAAATCTCGTGATGGAATTGGCCGAACGAGGGGAGAAAGCTTCATATCTGATCAGGGACGGCGACACGAAGTTTACGGAGAAATTCGACGAGGTGTTCAGGAGCGAAGGAATTAAAGTAAAGCGGCTCCCGTTCGCCTCACTCAACCTGAACGCGTTTGCAGAACGGTTCGTCCAGTCGATCAAGAGCGAGTGCCTGGCGCAATTCGTGGTCTTTGCCAGCGGTCATATCCAAAAGAGGCGATGACCTCTCTGCGGTTCTGGATCAATCGGGCCGAAATAGCGCCGACTTTTGGAGGGGATTTGCAACCCTCTGTGTGCAATTTTTGTGCAACACCCCTGTATTTACAAGGTGGCTGGGCCCGGAATCGAACCGGGGACACGAGGATTTTCAGTCCTCTGCTCTACCAACTGAGCTACCCAGCCTTAAAAAGGCGAAGGATCAGTTTGTCAGAAAATTTGCAGGACGCAAGCCGTTTTCACGGTTTTGTTGCCACAAAAAAATGCGAGCTCTCTCAACCCTGCGGGTGGCGCGCGATGAATTCCTTGGCCAGCGCGTTGTAGGCAATGGCCCCGGCTCCCACGGGTTCGTATTCGAGGATCGGTTTGCCAAAGCTGGGGGCCTCGCCCAGCCGCACGGTGCGCGGGACCATGGTATGATACACCCGCTCGCCAAAATGCTTGCGGACTTCCGCGACGACCTGGTTACTCAGGTTGGTTCGGACGTCAAACATTGTCATGATGATCCCCGCAAGGGTAAGGCCGGGGTTCACGCCGGAATCGGCGATTTGGTGGATGATGTTGTCGATCTTGCTCAACCCTTCCAGCGCAAAATATTCGCACTGGATCGGGACGAGGATTTCGTCCGCAGCGGCCAGGGCGTTGGTCATGAGGATGCCGAGGCTGGGCGGGCAGTCCATGATCGCAAAGTCGAGAGGGGCATGGTTGCGCAGCGGTTCCATGGCGGTGCGCAACCGGGTGAGGTGGTCTTCCTGGCGGGCCACTTCGATCTCGGCTCCGGCGAGGTTGATGTCGCCGGGGATGATCCAAAGGTTGTCAAAGCGCGTGGCGAGGATGTGATCCGCCGCGGCAGCCTGGCCGATGAGCGGCTCATACATGCTTTTACCCTCGGTATCAGTGATCCCGAGGGCGCTGGTGGCGTTGGCTTGGGGGTCAAGATCGAGCAGGAGGATTTGCTTGCCCTTGGCGGCAAGACAGGCGGCGAGGTTGACGGCGGTGGTGGTCTTCCCGACGCCTCCTTTTTGGTTCGCAATGGCAATGATCTTCATGGGGACGAGCGTTGGCAGATTAGCGGGTTTTGCGCCGTTGAACAGGGGAAATGACGCAGGTTTTTTATGCTTTTCGCGTTCTTCGTGCTCTTCGTGTCCCCTGTGGTGAATCCTGGGCGTGATTCAAAGTG
>CAIYQA010000532.1 GCA_903928175.1 uncultured Spartobacteria bacterium
CGTCCTGCACTGCCGGAAGCGTTTTCTTGGCCGTCATCGATCGGTGAGTAGTGTAATTTCACCTATGCTGCCTGATTTCGGTGAGTGACGCAACATCACCGTTAGAGATCACCGAAAGCGTCATCCCTGTAAAGGCTCACCTTTCGCGGGAGCCATCACCGTAAAGGCTCACCTTTAGCTCGATCCTCCCCGAAAAAGCTCACCGAACGTCCCTGTAATGGCTCACCTGACCGATTATTCAACCCCGGAAAAGCTCACCGAACATCCCCGGAAAAGCTCACCATAAATGCTGGAAACCCTTGTGCCGCAATGATCTCGTCAGCGGTAAACAAGCTTTAAGCGTTTACAATCTTCAATAAAGCACTCAATGTCGTTGCTCGTTAAGTAGGTTAGAAAATCCAAAACCAGAAACGGGAGATCGTGTATCAAGTACCCCGTAAAAGCTCACCTTTGAGAATTTGCAGAAATTCATTTCTACCTAGTAGCTAACTCGCGACCAATTTAAACGGAGTGGAACCAGCGGTTGGCCAAAGGGAAGCACTCGCACTGTATCTAAGACCAAAAAAACGCCCATAAGCAATTCTGACGCGTCATTTTTCTGACTTGTCGAGATAAGATTCTTCGAATTTTAAAAGTAGCGTTATTCGCTTGATGGAAGGATGCTGGAAAGCGTATTCTACGGCTAATAGTCTAATTGACGTGGAGCCGTAGAATTATGAAACAGGAACTTCAAACCGCCACCTTACGAGCCATCGATACCAGCGTTGGTGTTGACCAGCTGCTTGAGATCGATAAACGAGCAACGCTCATGCTGGGCAAAGTTCGTGATGCGATGTTGGCGCCGCATCCGGCGAAAGACGCCCCTCGATTTACAACGACGACCCTGTCCGCATTATGCGGTATCGATAGAGCCCGGTTGAATTATTTAATCGGGAAAGGCGACCTGCCACCAGGTGAAGCCAAGGGGGTCGGCAAGAGTAGGACGTTTTCGCTGACGGAAGCCCGGCAATGGATCCGCGCCGAATCCGGGCTACCGTTTCGTCCCAATGGTCAATCCGGGGTAAGCATAGTCGCCGCCAACTTTAAAGGCGGATCCACCAAGACGACGACGGTCATGACTTTGGCACAAGGGCTCACCTTGCGTGGGCATCGCGTTCTGGTGGTGGACCTGGATCCGCAAGCATCACTAACATCTCTATGTGGTCTCCTCCCGGAGAAAGATGTCGTTGAGGGTGATACCGTGATGCCGCTGATCTCCGGCGAAGCGACTGATCTTGGGTATGCGATCCGGCCGACCTACTGGGATGGAATGGACATTATCCCGTCGATGCCGGCACTTTTTGCGGCGGAGTTTCACATCCCGTCGCAGGTGATTTCCCGGCGCAACGATCCATCGTGGCAATTCTGGAACATCCTTGGTAACGGCATGAAATCGATTCGAGAGGCCTACGATGTAATCATCTTCGATACGGCCCCAGCCCTTTCATACCTGACTATCAATGCTCTCATGGCTGGCGACGGGATGATCATGCCCTTGCCGCCCAGATCCCTTGACTACGCATCCAGCACCCAGTTCTGGTCCTTATTCTCCGACCTGGTGGAGAACTTCCGCAAGCAGGGATTCGAAAAGCGCTTCGATTTCGTGAGCGTATTGCTGTCGTCAGTGGCCACGGATACTTCGGCGCCAGTTGTGCGGGACTGGATCATGGACACGTACCAGCAGATGGTGCTTCCGGTGGAGATCCCGAGTACGTCCGTGGCCGGTGCAACATCGGCTCAATTTGGATCCGTCTATGACGTGACCAAATGGGAAGGCAGCCAGAAGACTTATCAACGAGCGCGGCAGGCATACGACGGGTTCGTGGATTTGATCAACCAGAAGATTGCCGCGAAGTGGGCGGCTGGACAGGAGGCGTGACATGTCGCTCAAAGACAAGCTGAAAGCTAAGTCGGCCGGAATCGGTGCAGCAGTCGATGCAGAGATGGCCAACACCGCAGTGGAGCAGAAGCCCACCCATCCCAGGACGGCGATCGGGCAAGCCAGTGCTTTTCAGCTGGCTATGTCGGAAAGAGATTCGCGCATTGCTGAGCTCGAGGCCAGCCTTGCACATACTGAGTCGTCGATGCTTCCGATCGATTCAATCAGCCCGAATCCGTGGCAGCCGCGGCGGGTGTTCGGCGAGGAGGAAATCCGATCCCTGGCGGAGAGCATTGCCGAGGTTGGATTGATCCAGCCCATCGTCGTCAGGAAAAGTGTCCCTACTAGGGACACTTTTCAGCGTGGGCAGGGGAATTCAAAAAGTGTCCCTAGTAGGGGCACTTTTTACCA